>JACIZP010000129.1 GCA_014359355.1 Calditrichota bacterium
CAGACACGGGCGTGGACGACTGGTATGCTTGGCGCGTCTACCGCAAGAAAGGGGCATCCTTCGTGGGTGATCCACAGGACGCCTACAGCGGCGAGCGCTGGCAGCTCATCTACGAGACCACCAACCGCAATGAGACCACCTACATCGACAACGACGTCACGCGCGGCGTGAGCTACTACTACGCGGTGACCGCAGTGGATAACGGCACCCAGAATCGCGATGGCCTCTTCCCAGGGCAGAAGCTGGAGAGCTCGCGTTTTGCCAATCGCTCGGCCATGCCTGCCATCCCCTTCAAGGCCGGTCTGGCCACCACCGAGCGCGTGCGCGTGGTGCCTAACCCGGCAACGATCAAGGCAGGTGGCCTGGGCTTCCCTGGCACCGCCGACCGCATCCTGTTCACGCAACTGCCGTACAAGTGCAAGCTGCGCGTGTTCACCGAAACGGGAGACCAAATCACAAGCATCGACCATTTCGGCACCGACCAGGAAGTGTGGGACCAGCGGACGGACGCCAATCAGTACGTGACCAGTGGGATCTACATCCTTGCGGTCACTGAGGCAGAAGACGTCGATGGCCGCCAGCTCCCCGACCAGTTTGTCAAGTTCGTGCTGGTGCGTTAACCTGGCAGCCTCTTGCGGCAAGAGTGAGGAGAACACCATGAAGAGCAGATTGGTGTTGCTGACGATGGCGGTGACGCTGTGCGCGGCGTTACCCCTCCAAGGCCAGATCATCAAGAAAGGCCAGGTGGGGTTCCGGTTTCTGGAGAATCCCATCTCTGCCGAGGCCGTCGGGCGCGGGTGCCTGGGCGTAGCGGCTGCCCGCAGTGCCAACGCCGTGTTTTGGAACCCTGCCGGCTTGGCCTGGATTGACGGCCGGTGGGATGTGGCACTCAACTACACCAAGGGGATTGCCGACATCAATCACACCTCGGCGGCAGCGGCGCTGCAGCTTTCCCGCCTGGGCACACTGTGCGTGGACGCAATCATGATGGACTATGGGGATTTCTACGGCACACGACGGGCCGATAACGAGCAAGGGTTCATCGATACCGGCGTATTCTCGCCATCAGCCTGGGCAGTCGGCCTTTCCTTCGCCCAACGGGTGAGCGACCGCTTCTCCTATGGCGTGCACCTCAAGTACGCCTACCAGGACTTGGGCGACGCCTGGGTGGCCACTGCTGGCTCCGATGTGGATGACCCCAACTTGCGGATCGCCCAAAAGTCCTACGCGCACGGTGAGCCGGCGGTGGACGTAGGCGCGGTCTATGACTTTGCCTATCACGGTATCCGCTTTGGCGCCGTCATTCAAAACGTCTCCCGCGAAATCCGCTATGAGAGCGAAAAGTTCCCCTTGCCGTTCGCAGTGAGCTTTGCTCTGAACGTCAAGCCGCTGTCGTTCCTCCTCCCCGAGCTCAACGAGCATGACCTCGTCTTGGGTTTTGAGTCGCGGCACCCGCGTGATTTCAAGGAGAAGCTCAAAGTGGGCGCCGAGTACACGTTCCACGAGATGCTCATGGTGCGGGCAGGGTACATGGGCAACTATGACGAGCGCGGGTTGACGGCGGGCATTGGGGTACGGCAGAAGGTCGGCAACTCCACTATGCGCATGGACTATGCGTTTCAGGACTTTGGCCTGTTCAGCAGTGTGCACCTTTTCACGTTCGGTATGAGTTACTGAGCTTAGCTCCCGTTGACTCGACCCCAGACGAGCCCTGGCCTTTGCCAGGGCTCAATCGCAATCGCCGGACCGGATAAACGACGCTCAGGCCAAGTGACTCTGACCAAGGAGGCGATGTTGAGACGAGAAGGGAAGGAACTTATCCGCGCCGCCAGGCGCGTTGCCGTGCCCACCGCCATGCTGCTGGCGTTTGGTTCCCTGCATTGTGCCGCGCACCGAGGTGAGCCTGCCTCACGTCCTGCGCCTCATCCTGATGTGGTGACCACCACGCGGGCAGCGCCGGCTCCCTGGCTCAACGAACCGGCAAGCCGCTGGCTGCGCGACTTTTCCGGCTCGCCCCGCGACGATGAGCTCGCCCCTCCGACGTCAAGCCTTGAAGAGGAAGGCATCGGCACCAAAATGCGGGTGTTTGACCTCTTTGACCGCTGGCAACTGCGGCCAGAAGTCCGGGCTGACCGCGGCACCTCCTGGGCCGACATTACCGGCGAGTGCAAGGGGATGATCGAACTGGACTTTGCCCTCACTCCCGAGCAATGGCAGGACCCAGAGCGGCGTGGCGCCTATTACCGCGCCGTGGATACGCTGATCACCAACATTGGCACCAGATTGCTTGCCGACTTCGGGGAAGCGCTGCAGGGGACGGAGCGGGAACTCTTCCTGCGCGCCCTCAAAGCCCTGGCCTGGCAGGAGAGCAAATGGCAACACTACCTTCGCTACAAGGACTGGTTCTTTGTAATCGTGAGCGGCGGCTCATACAACAAGTTGGATGACTGGGGGATCACGCAACTGGCACGATCTTCGTTTGACGAGAAGGTGCTGTTGAACAAGAACTTTTTCGACAGCAAGGGCTACTGCTCCATCTCCAGCACGCTCTACTACGGCTTCATGCACTTCTATTTTTGCTACTTGGAGGCGCGCAGCAACCCGGACAATGGACCGAGCCTCCTCAACAAGATAGTCGGCGCCTACAACCGTTACTCGTCGGGCTACAGCTCCAGTTGCTTTGCCTTGGCCGAGAGCGACCCGGCTTATCGGAGCTACCAGATTCGGGCTATGGGCTTATTCAAGGACACATTTGTCCTTGAACCATGGCGGGCACAGACAGGATGGTAAGGGGAACCCCGCCGGACAGCAGGCGGGTCATTCCCTCGCAGCGCTCCTAGGGCTCTTACACCAGATGTGGTTCGGGCGCTCTGTACAGAGAGGGACAGAGCGCCCCGAGCGTATGTGCTCACACCTTGAGCAGCTCTCTGAGCTTCGCCTCGATCATTTGGGCCTGATGCTCACCTGAGCCGACCACAATGAGCTGCACCACCCCTTTTTGGTCGATGACCGCGACAGTGGGGATGCCTTTTACCCCGTAGGCGTCAAAGTTGCGCTTTGCCTGCTGGTCGTTTGCCACTGCGTAGGGGAAGGGGATCTCGTGGTGGAGCTTGAACTTCTTTATCCACTCCAACTCTTCCTGGGGCGACAACCCGCTAAGATTCTGCCCTAACTGGTTGAACCGGCCGTAGTACTTGGTGAGGCCAACAATCTGCAGTCCCTTGTCGTGGAACTCGGCGTACCACTTCTTGAGGTGGGGGAAGGTGGCGCGACACGGTCCGCACCACGGCGCCCAAAAGTCGAGCAGCACCACCTTGCCGCGCAGGGCCGCCAAGGTAGTAGGCTGGCCATCTATCCATTCGCTGGCGGCGAAGGCCGGCGCGGGTCGGCCCACCAGTTGCAGCCTTGTCAGCGTGGCGCGCAAATAGCTCTTCGCCCCCTCGTCCTTGGCTGCCTTCATTTCCTCATTCAGCAGGCTCACAGCGCGAGGCAGCTCGTCGCGGGCCGCGGCAATTTCTGCCTTGAAGCTGACTGCCGAATAGCGCTGCTGTTCGGGGGCCTTCTCGATGGCCCGGTCCACCCAGAGCTCCGCCTTCTCCAGGTCTCCTCCGTCAAAGAACCCGTAGGCCAAGCCAAGGCACTGTCCAAAGTCGGGTTGCACGCCGAGCGCGGCCATCTTCTCTTCGGCGAATGCTTCCGCCTTGTGGAGGCTGTCGGCAAAGAGGTAACTCTGCAACAGGCGCACTGCGGCAAGGCTGTCTTTCTGCCCGCGGACGGTCAGATATTTTTCCAGCGCCTGTTGCTCCTTGCCGTAATCACCCAGCACCTGGTAGAGCGATCCCAGTGCCAGGAGGTCTTCGCCCTTCACCCGTGCCAGCCGTACGCGCTCCGTGTAGCGCCTGGCCAGGTCCATCTGCACCGTGCGCAGGCTGTCGTAGTTGCGCGACACTTTGAGCCCCTTTACCCACACGCTGTCTACTTCCGCCGCTTTGGCGGCCAAGTTGGCCTCGGGGGCCTCCCCGCAGGAGGCCAGAACCAAGGCCATCCCTGCAAAAAAGCACGTAGCGCCCGCCCACCTTCTTGCCGTTCTCTGCATAGACTTTCCTCCTGGTTAGCGTTCCAAAGCTCCTGGAGCGGATCCCATTCGCCCAAGACCACCCTCCGCAGGCGTTGTGCGAAAAGCGCGCACTGTGCCCCCTGCTGCAGCAGATTCCCCGCGCCCTGGCCAACGCCCGACGATCCCTCAAGTGCACCGTGCGGCGGAACTCAGCTGTGGTCGTAGCCGCTTCTTGCCCGCGACAAAAAGAGATCTGCACCGCTGCTGGGCGCCAACCCTCTGCCCCGTAGCCAACCGCGGGGCTCCCCATGTGCTCGGGCGCCAACGAGGCACACGCTTGGCGAACGCCGCTCTTCGCAGCGAGAAAAAGCTTGACTTTGACGCGCAAAGTTCTTACAATAGAAACAAGGTCGCGCGCAGCAACGTCTCGCTGAACCCTTCTTGGCACGAGGGCGCACCCTGGGTCTCGAGAGAGGCTGGGAGCCCAGGTCGTCCATGCGCCGGCATGACCCTCACTCACGAAAGGAGGAAACGGCCATGCCCGACTCTTTGGACCGCATCCTGCTGGCGGTGAGATCGATAGAAGACTCTGTCGCTTTCTATCGGAACGTGCTGGGCGCGCGCGTCAAGTTGCGCGAGCCAGACCTGTGCATCCTCACCCTCGGTGGCATCGAGCTGTGCATAGAGCTGGAGCGCCCGGAGCTCGCCGACGAACGTCCGGTGAAACATGGCTTCGCCTTCGGCTTCAGCGTGGCCAATGTGGATAGCGCCTACGGCGAACTCCGCACCAAGAAAGACGCACCTGTCCTGACCACGCCGCGCGAATCGCGGCTGGGGCGCTACTTTGAGATCGTGGACCCCGACGGCCACATCATTCGGTTCACCGAGAAACGCTGAGCGATCCGGACAGACTGGAGTCCCGCGCCTCTTTCCCCTGTCCGAGCACTGCACCTGGGGGACCTGGCCGAGGCGTCCGTCTGTCCATGCCTGCGGACCAGCACTCTCAACTCCGCGTACAGCTCTTGCCCAGGCCGTACGAAGCTACCTTTTCCCGGGCGCAGGCCTCAAAGCCGGCCAGCAACTCCGGCCGCTGGGGTACGCAGGTGCGCACAAAGTCTTGCAAGAGCTCGCGCCCTCGCGCCCAAGCGTCTCTCTCAAATGCCAGCCTTTCTTCCCCCAGCGGCAGGTCCACCAAGCGCCAGTACTTGGCAACTTGACCTTGCCCCGCGAACTCGCGATATTGCAGGTAATGGCCCACCTCGTGAAAGAGCAGATACAGCTCTTCGCTATGGTCTTCTTTTCCTGCTACAAACAGCACCACCGCTGCCCGCTCTGCGTGCGGGGCGAAAAAGTAGGAAACCGGGCCGTCTACTTCCACAAGCTGCACCGCAAGCTCAGGAAGACGGTCCCAGCACAGAAAAGCCTTGGCCTGCACCAGAAGCTCGCGACCCACACGTGCCATGGGGCACCACCAGCTTCAGTTATGCCTTGGCAAGGCGCGCCAAGGCAGCCGTCAGAAGCTTCCAGAAACTTTCGACGGAGGCGACGTTGACGCGTTCCTCAGGCGAATGCGGGTGCTGGATGGTAGGACCCAGCGAGATCATGTCCATGCCTGGGAACTTTTCGCCGATGATGCCGCACTCCAGGCCGGCGTGCACGGCCATCACTTCGGCCTCCTTGCCGAACACCTGGCGATGCACCTCCTGCATCACCGCCAGCAAAGGAGATTGCAGGTTGGGCGTCCAACTGGGGTAGCCGCCGGGCTGCTCAATCTCCGCCCCTACCAGTTCGGCAAAGGCTTTGAGGCGGTTGCGTACGGCCTCCAGCGCCGACATGACCGAGCTGCGACTGCTCATCTGGATGATGGCGTGCGTTTCGTTGCAGGCTAAGGTGGCCACATTGTTGGAGGTCTCCACCAACCCGGCAATCTCCCTACTCATGGCCAGCACGCCGTGCGGTAGCACATACAGCGAGTTGAGCAGTCGCTGCCAAGAGGCACCGTCCAAGACTCGCGCCGGCGCCTTTGGCAGCTTTTCGATCTTCACCTGCAGACCCGGTTCAACAGTGCGGAACTCAAACTTGATCGCCTCGGCCAGGCGGTTGACGCGCGTCGTGAAATCCTCGACACTGTGCCTGCCGACCAGGACGTCCGCCCAGGCCTCGCGGGCGATGGCATTGCGCTTGTTGCCGCCCCCGCAGTCGGCTGCGAGGTATTCGTATGCCCCGTCCGCTCGCCACAACAGGCGCGTCAACACCTTCAGCGCGTTCGCTCGACCCGTGTTGATGTCCAAGCCCGAGTGCCCCCCACGCAGGCCGCTGACGTGGACCTTGAGCGCCTCTCCTTCGGGAGCCGGCACATAGCTGACCGGCAGCTTGAGCACCGAGTCTGCCCCGCCGGCGCACCCGATGGTGTAAACCCCCTCTTCCTCGCTGTCGAGATTCAGGTACTTCTTGCCCTTGAGAAAGCCGGGTTTGATGTGCCGCGCCCCGGTCAGGCCGGTCTCCTCGTCAACCGTGAAGAGAAACTCCAACGGGCCATGGACAAGGGAACGATCTTCCATGACTGCTAACGCCGCGGCGACACCGATGCCATTGTCCGACCCGAGGGTTGTCCCTTTGGCGGTCACCCAGCCGTCGACGAGCTGGAGCTCGATGGCGTCGCGCCGAAAATCATGGGCCACGTCGGAGTTCTTCTCGCAGACCATGTCCAAGTGGCCCTGCAGAATGACCGTCTCCGCCCGCTCGTGCCCGGGCGATGCCGGCTTGCGCACGACGATGTTTCCCACCTCATCCCTCTCTGCCGCCAGACCATGCCTTGCCGCCACTGCCAGCACATAGTCTCCGAGCGCCTTTTCATTGCCTGAACAGTGGGGAATCTTGCGGATCTCGTCAAAGTGCCGCCACAGTGCCGTCGGCTTCAAACCTTCCAGCAGTGATGCCATGAGCCTTTCCTCCTTTTCGCTTCGCATCGAGAGACCGTTGAGCCTTCTCTGCAAGACGCGTGACTGTCTTAAACTTACGACTCTCTGCCGAGAAATGCCACAAGTTTTTCTGACGAGCACGCCGCACCACCCGCTCAAGAGGGATCTTTCTTGGACACGTCGACGAGCACGTAAAAGCGGGACCTGCCGTTCCTGAAGCACTCGAAGCTCCCCGCCAAGCCTGCCGGCGCAGGCAGTTCCACTCGCGCGGGGTGGGTTGCGCGAACATATGCCGTAAGGAGCCTTCTGATGTGGTCGTTATTGCTGACGTTGCTGGACACCAGAACATAGCGATAGGTACTCCGCCGCAACGAACGTCTGAGGGCCCTTGCCAGCAAAGGGAAGAATTGCAGATAGAGGGCGTTGTTAGAACGTGGGATTTGGATACGGTCAATGACCAAGGCTCGCGCCACATCCCCAAAGTCGAGGCAGTACACATTGCCGATCCATGCGCGGCCTCGGAAGAAGCGCATGTTAAAAAATCTTGGCTCGGCCAGATGTCGCCGCGCCAGGTTTGCCTCCGAGGTGCAGTCGCTGGAAATATGACCCTTTAACAGGTCAAGGTAATCCTTGGTCGGATAGAGGTCCAAAAAGTCCTTGCGATACAAAACACGTCTTATCTCCGTCGTGAAGTGCACCTTCGTACCATAAGATTGGGGCCGGTAGACCTTGCTCAGCTGCACAAGATTCTTTTCAAGGACAAGCTGCTCGTAGAGCTGCCGGGCTCTGGTGAGCTCGGTGCGCAGGTTGCGCAACATCCCTAGGAGACGCGTCTTTTCGCCCTCGTCAATACGGAAGACGCGTACCGCGCGCTCTGCAGCCCCCAACCTCCGCGCAATGTTTTCCGGCTCAACTGCGCGGCGCACCATCGAGGTTAGGGCGTTCCGCTGATAGACGGTGAGTTCGACTTTTTCAAGACGGCGCACAAAGCTCTCGATGGGCACCTGGGGCCGGAGGAGACGTGAGTAGAGCATCCGCGGCACGCGGCAAAAGAGGAGTTCGGCCACGGCATTCTGGAAGGCAAACGACTCTTTACCCTCTGCCAGCCCTTGCCGCACCGCATCCAGCACATCCTCGTTGCCGAGCCCAAATGCCGTGTACGCCAGCAGGAGGGTGCGGAACGCCGCTATCCTCTGCGCATCGTGCGTCCCACCTTCGATAAGGTGCTTGCACAGTGTGCGCAGGTGAGTGGCAAAGGCGCGTACGAGGAGGTGGCGCCGGTGCGGATCGAGGTAGGCGCTGAGCTTAGCTCGCACCTCATCGGAGAAAAGCGCCGCTCCTTCCTCGCATCCGAGTAGATTGGCGACGAAGGAACCCAATTCCCGGGCACCGACAATGCGCTCAAGAGAGGCATGGTAGGGGGCAAAATCGGCGCTATTCTGCTCCAGAGCAAGCGCGGCAGTCGTCTTGACCTGCATGCGCGGGATGCGCACGAGCTCAGTAGTACGGAGTTGATAAGCCTTGAGGCGGATTCTCGGGTGAAGCACCGCCAAGGCAGGCGGGGCCGTTACCGTTAAACCCCGGGCCAGGTTTGCCAGGCGTCGCATATCCTTCGGGTTGAATCCGGGGGGAGGGGTCACCAGCGCTGCCTGGAGCTCCTCCCAAGTAGTGATGCGGTAGGGTGGAGACAGGTACGCCAGGGGTGTTTCTTGCGGTGTCATCCTTCAGCTTGCCTCATGTACCGGCGAAAACAGTGCAAAAAAAACCCCGACGCCAGCGACGTCGGGGTGTGCGGGATCCTGTCGCGGTCAGATGACCGAGACGTTCGTGGCCTGCAGGCCCTTCGGGGTCTCCATGATGTCGAATTGCACGCGCTGGCCTTCGCTCAGCTTGCGAAATCCTTCGCCCTCGATCTGGCGGTAATGTACGAACACATCGCCACCCGAATCGCGGGTGATGAACCCGTACCCCTTGGCCTCATTGAACCACTTTACCACTCCCTGTTCCATGCTGCAAAATCCTTTCAAAACGGTGAGACGGACCAGTACAACCGGAGTGTTGCAGCTCTGTTCGGAACGCTCGGCGGACCGCGAGAGCACCTCGCCCACCCGTTCGCCGCGCCCTCGCCTCCTCCCCCGCGGCACTACTGCGCGTACAACAGAGGGCTGACATACAGTACTTCGGTGTACCAACAATTGTGGTCAAATGTAACAACAATCCGCGAAGAATGCAAGCACTTTCTTCACATTTTTCTCTGCGGCCGCAGGAAAGGTGCCTGCGGGCAGAGAAAGCAAAGGCAGCCCGACGAGCTGCCTTTGATAGTAGCGGGGGGTGGATTTGAACCACCGACCTTTGGGTTATGAGCCCAACGAGCTACCAGACTGCTCCACCCCGCGATTTCGGTTACTAATATACAACAATTTTGCCGAAAATCAAGGGCTTTTTTGCCGCCCCGTGAACAGCTCAGGCAAGCACTCGCCATTGCTCTGTCTTAGTCCGCTAGCATTGGATAGGTCCGGTTCGAATCTTCTTACCCCGAGGCCATCCTCCACCTCTTGCTCCGACAGCTGAAAGATCTCCCCGCATGTCTGCCAGAGGTTTACTCGACCGGCACGTGAGCAAGGGAGGACCACCCATAAGCCACGGATCCCATACCGAGCGCCGCAAAGACTCCAAGAATCCGGCTGACCCGCGTCCGCAACTCGTCTGCCGCTTCCAGATCGACGTCCAGCACTTGAATCATATGGCGCCGCTTTAGCCCTTCGTCGCTGACCACCTGCTTCCTCAGTACGCGATGCGCCCTATCGCCACCGGTGCCCTTTCGCGAGCTTTCCTGTGAGCTGCCGATAGAAAACTCCACGCAATTTGCCGGTTGCGTGCTCGCATATCTCCGACGCCATGCCATCCCGTTCAAGGGAGCCTCCCCCCAAAGTGACTGGGGCAACAGATTCCGCGGCTCCGCAGAGGCCAAGGCCAGTCCCTTTTGTGCGCCTCGCGAAAGAAGGCTAAGGCCTCACCCATCACCCCATCCCGGTGGCCACCCCACACTTCAACGGCTTGGTGGAGAATTTCCACAGGCGCGTCGAACAGGAACTCTCCACCATCGAGCTCACCACCTCCGAGGGTGACCGTTTGGGCGAAACCGGTATCTACCGGCTGCCCTGCCACTTCCTCCGTCCCTATGGCCGCCTACCCCACCCCAATAGGTGCAGCGTCACTCCGTACCAGTTCCTGCAAAGCGAGATGCCTCACGCCCCCTCCCCACCTTTCTTGCCACCCGCTATCCCTGACAAGATGCCCCTGAGGGGCTCACAACTCATCCATCCCCACATGCCTCAAAGAACATGGACGGGCCTGCCCGAAGACGTCGAGAAGTTGACCACGCAGCGAGTTCGCCGGCCTGCATCCCTTATCTTCAGCGAGGAGCGCCCTCCCTCGGCTCAGCCGGCCAGCCTGGTAGCCCTTGGGGTCTCGGTCAGGAAGACAGCCGTACAGGGCCCTTCGGTCACTCCACCACCACCACTTCGTGAATGTCAACCTTCGGCACGGTCAGCGTAACCTGGCCGTCCCGGAAGTGGTACTGCAACTTCTTGCCGGCCGGCATCAGGCGCACCACTTTCGGCCTGGCACTCTGCCTGAGGCGCACTGTCAGTGGCCCCACGGGCGGAATCTGATCGAACACACTCACTCTGCTATCGGAGTGAGAGCCGGCGGTGTTGACCAAATTGATCAACAACCTGCCTTCCTTGCGATTGACGGTCACATCCACGTCGTGCGAACCGGTGACTTCCACGAGCGGTGCTGGGAAGAGCTCACGCACCAAGGCGCTGAGAAAATCGCGGCTGACTGTCGTGGCCAAGTTCATGTATCGCTCGCCAAGGTTCAGGTAGACCGCGGCGATTTGTCCACGCCCGTAAGAGGCAATCGAGGCCGCGATGGCCGGCTCTCCGAAAAAGTCGTTGTTCTCGTAGATTTCACCCAATGGGCGAACCCCCGAGCTCAGTTCCACCGGCTGATACTCGGCGTTAATGCCCGCCAGAAATCCGCCGTACGCCAGTCCATTCACGCGCCTCTGGGGCTCACCCTGAAATGTGACCCCCAGCTCCTTTTCAAATAGCCTAGCAGCCCTGGGCCCAATGACCAGCAGCCTCCCGCCGCTGGCGACGTATTCCAGGAGGAATGCCTTGAACTCTGGATCGATGTAACTCCATTCCGGGTAGATGAGCAACGGGTACTGCCGCGCACGCTCGCGCAAGTGATGCTCCATGACAACGTCAACCACGTTCTGGCCGTCCAACAAACACTGAAGGATGCCTTTGATGCCGCTCACCTCCTCAGTCCACCCGGCAAACGGCTTGGGGCTCTGGCGATAAAATGCGGCTGTGGAAAGGATCAAGCCGATCTGCGGCACGGGTTCGGCTTTGTGGCAAAGCGCCTGGCGCGCACGACAGAATTTCGCCACTTCGGCCATCACGCGCATCTGCCACCGGCGGATCGAACCGTCGCGCTTCTGCGGAAAATAGGCCTGGAATCCTCCGCCCAGTGCCAGGACAATCGCTGCTTCCTGCTGCAGTTGCGGCACCGACTTGGTGCTGTAGAGCTGGTCCGTCCAGGTGAAGCTCCAGGCCATCAGGTCCCATGGCTTGCCCTGCTGCGCCATCACCCGCCCCTCGAAGCGCGCCGAATTGACGCTGTTCCGCCACAAGTAGTCGCCGGAAATAAAGTCAACAGGCACAGTCACCGGCTCGGGCATGAACGAGGTGAACGACCAGTTGCTGGCAATCTGGAACTCTGGGCGATGGGCGTGGAGCTCAGTGACGTAGTGGTTCAGGTAGTCCCGATAACCAGCGCGCTGAAATTCCAAGAACTCAAACCAGTGCGGATCCTCGGGCGACTTGGGTGGCTCCGCAATCCCCGTCTTTGCCTTGAACGCCTCCAGCGCGCGGGGCGAGTAGTCGGGTTCAACTGCCCAGCAGTCGCCGTCCACCCAAACCCCATCGATGCCATACTCGTCGGCCAACTCTTTGAGCTGTGGGATGAGGAGCTGGTCCACATAGGGTCCAAACACCGAGGTCTTTTGCCGGCTCACCTCGCCCTTTTCATTCACGCATGCCCAATCGGGATGAGACTGCACAGCCTTCTCGTCCCACACCCCGGAGTAGTGCACGTAGAGCGCCACGCCCCGTTCGGCAGTCACCTCCCGCCAAATGCGCAGGGGGTCGAGAACAAACCCCGGGGCCTGATGGCCGACTTTGGTCAGATAGCTGGAAACACCGGGATGACCCTTGCAGTCACACTGCACATAGTCGGGCTTGACCGTGTCGATGATGTACTCGACCATCTCCCGACTAACATGTCTGCCGATTTCATTGCAATCGTCCCCGGCGTGAAAATCAAAGTGGATGCCCAGAAAGCTCTCCGAACGCTTGAGGCGCTTGGGGTAGGTCTTTGGTTGCCCAACTCCACTTTCAATTGTGCCGGCAAGGAGCACAAGAATGGAGACGAACAAACCAACTCTTCGCATCGTCATTCTCCCTGATCCGCCCTCTCTGCGATTCCGCCTCGCCAGTGTCCTGTCAAATGGGCAGCGTGCCCCCTCGCAAGATTTACAGCTTGAGTCAGAAGGAACCAGCTTGGTTGGAGTTACCCGGGTCAAATACCTCTTGCTGCGTTCGTGCCGCCATTGGCCCCGCAGAGCGGCTCAAAGGCTTGCATGTGGCACAAACTGCACGCGCGGGGCCTCTGGACCGTCCAGGCGGCGCAACTCGTCAAGCGCATCTGTCCTGAGACGATAAAAGCGAAAGCCGTAGAAGTAGGGCTTGAGAGGAAGGAGCGGCTTCTCCTTTCCTTTGCCGGTCCGCCGAACGCGCTCGTTGTGCTCCTGGATCTTGCGGTTGCGGGCCGCAATGCGCTGGTTCTCCTTCTCCCTGGTGGCGCGCAATTTCGGCGCGTCCCTGTACAACCCCATGAGAGGCTCCTCTACCACCCGCGGATGCGTGGAGTGCAGCAGATTGACCGTGCCGTCTTCGCTGCGGGTGATGAGCCCCACATGCCCCACGTAGAGGCCATCCTGGTTGCCGCGCACAATGTTGACAAAGTCACCAGGCTGAAGCCGGTCGATGAATTCGGGCAGAAGCTCATAGGGAATGTAGGACCAGCTGAGCTCCTGGGGCGGTATCTCCTGGCCGATGCCGAACCGCCGAAAGAAGCGCGCGCGGTCGATCACTGAGGCCACGGGCACCGCACGGTCTCCCACCAGCTCAGCGGTGAGGTCTTGCACTAGCCAGGAGTTGTTCACCTACCAGTCGGCTTCGGTGTAGTGATTTCTGGTGAGCATACCGATGCGGCCGTCCTTGTAGCGGATCCGCTGCAGGAGCGCCATGAAGCTCGGCCAGTCGTGGGCCAGGGCCATGGCGTACATGTGCTCGGCGAAAACAAGGCAGTCGCTCTTGCGCAGGCTAAAAAGCGGATCAGGATCGTAGATCTCAAAAGGGAACTCGCCCAGAAGGAAAATCTGGTAGGGCTGGCCAACCATCTTCCGTGCCAAGTGCTGCACGCGAAGGCGCAGGTCTGGCTCCACCTCGCGCAGGTAGCGAAGGTAGAGGTCAACTTCCCGCTCGGAGAAGCGATAGAGAGGCGTCCTTTGCATGCGGAGCAACTGCTCGGCGCTCATGCCCAGACGTGCGGCCACCTCCAACTCCTGGTTGCTGAGCGCGGGCTTCCTTGCAGGCAGCAAGGCAGCACAACCGGCGAGCCCCAATAGCATGAGAATACCCGCCACAACTGCCAAAACATACACTCGCCCCATCAGCAGCAGCCTCCTCCTTCCGGTCCCTGTCCTAAACCTCGCTACCCGACCCTCTTGGTGCGCGGCACTGCCGCCCGCTGCAGCCGCCCAGGCACGGGCTTCTCCTATCCGCGCAGAAACGGCTCATCGGGCCAGAACCAACTTCCTGGTCATCGCCTGACCGTGGGACACGAGGCGACAAAAGTACGTGCCGGACGGCAGCCCGCGAGCATCGAACTGCACCCGATAGCGGCCTGGGGCCAACGTCTGGTCCACTAGGGTCGCCACTTCCCGGCCCAGCATGTCGTACACCACCAGTCGGACGCCGCCGGTGCTGGCAATGTCGAACGGGATGGTCGCCACGGGGTTGAACGGATTCGGGTATGCCGGATGCAGCATGAAGGCAAGCGGCACCCCACTGCCATTCGGTTCCACACTCAGCGGCTCCGTTGACTTTTTCACTATGCGCAAGTTATCGAAGAAAAGCCGCCCCTTGATGGCCCCGGACTCGCCCCGCGTTAGCTGGAAGCTATCGATGCGGTACGCCTTGCCGTTCATGATGCCGTCACCGATCCAACTACCCACACTCCCGGGGTCGCTCAGGCACCATTCTACCAAGCGCCAGCCGTACCAGTCGATGGTCACCCAGTTGGAGACCTCGTGATAAGGCCAATCGGTGCCCGTCCCTTCATCCAGGCAGAAACGAAACTTGTTGCCGCTCGCATCGCCGTAGAGATAGACTTGGAGCGTGTAAGTGGTATCGAACACCACGTCGCGCGGCGGTCCGGTCTTCAGGTACTCCCGCAGGAGATAACCTTGTGGCGGCGGTGTCTCCATCCATTCGTACGTCAGGAAAGCCGAGCGCTTTGATACCGGCCGCGTGGCCGAAGCGGGCAGGTACACGGCGCTGTTGATGCCAAAGGTCGAGTTAGCCACGACGATTCCGGAGGTGGAGCCGCTGTAGCTGGGCTGCTCCCAGTTGCCCGCAGCGGAAAAGTCGTCGATCATGCGGCTCTCCACATAATGCGCCACCGAAGTACGAAAGCCCCAGCTAAAGTCCTCTTCCATCTGGTTGCCGGTTGTGTCCTGAATCGTGTTGCGCACGTGTACCGCGTACTCGGTGTCCGGCGTGAGGGGCTCCCATGCCCTAACGCAGACCAGGGAGCGGTCGGCCGTTGCCGTAGCCAGAGCCTCGACATTGGCCGCCCCAGCAGCACTCGTGACACTGACAGTCGTATCCGTCATGCTTTCCGGCTTGATGAGCTCATCGAATACCAGCGTAATCACGTCATCCACGTCCATGGGCTGGCCGACTGGGAACGCAGGATACGTCACCAGGATGCGCGGCCCGACATCATCAATCTGGCGCGTGGTAAAGCGCAGGACGAATGGATCCCCTTCCACCCCATCGCCATTACCGTCCAAGTGGCGACCGTTGATGTCCGTAGCGCTGGCTCCCACCGTCACAGTGTACGGAGTAGCAAACTGCAGGCGCGCGGGCAAAACCTGCAGCACCTTCCCATCAAGCCAGGTGCTCCTCGCCACTTCAATGGGTGGGTCAAGACTAAGCGCTGCCTCAACACTGCTCTTGTCCATTGTTTTGGAAAAGGTGAAAGAGATCGCAGCGTTCACCGGGACCGTGTCACCTTCCGCCGGGCTAGTAGCTACCACAACCGGTGCAAAAGAAGGGATTGGATCGGTGACCACCACGTTGGACGGCGCAGACTCGTTCCAGTAGCGATCCAGCACTGTTGCCGCGTAGCGATACGCGCCATTGTAGTCCTGCGTGCCCAGGAACTCTTCCACCACGGTGTATGGCGTCGTGCCGAAATGAATATCCACGATGCGGTCCTGCTCAAGGTCGATGACGTCGTCCTCGGAGCGGTAGATGGCATAGCGGTGCGGTGTACTGAGCGATGGCGGCGGGGTAACCGTCAGCTCGTAGCGCAGCGAATCTAATTTGCGGATGGCGATGCTCGGGGCCTCGGGCGGATCGGCGTGCGGGGACCAGCCGGAGCGCACCTTGGTCTTGCGCTCGAAAAAGGTTTGCCCGGCTTCGTCCCAGTACTGGTAGGCCTGCCAGCTGCCGTAGCTGAAGAATTGGAACCCGTCCACCCACGGGACGGTACGGCAAATCTCCACGACCGCAGGATGACGGTACCACACCTTTTCGTCGGCGAATTGGTACGACCCCGGCCCGACAGTGAACAGTCGCCCCTCGGCAATGCCTTTCTGGATCCAGGGCCCCCAGGACTCGCTCGGGCCCACAAGCATGGCGTAGAACCCGTCAGGCGTGAGCCAGTGGTAGTGCATGGGGGTGAGCTGCTCCACATAGCCTTCATTGAACCAAAGCGCCGCATCCTGGTATACGGTTCCGTAGCCCTGCCAGCTGGACCAGTTGTACTTGCCCAATGCTGCCGGCGACAGTCTGACCCACGGCTTTACCGCTTGGATGGAGTCGTGCAACACCCGCACGAATTCAGTCACCGACCACCGCCACCAGTCCTCCCATGAGGCAAAGCCAGCAGGCACGCCGGCACTGTACGGGTGTTCAATGTCGAAGAGGTAGCGGCCGGCGGCGTTCTCTTGCAGGTCCTGGAGTTGCTCCAGCGGGATCATGCCGTCCAGCAACTGTTGTTGCTCGGCCATCTTGGCCAGCTTCTTGGAGAGCTTGGAGTTGCTGTACTCGTTCCAGCGCACGTAGTCAAGGTGCAGGCCATCGATATCGTACTTGCGGACGATTTCCATCGCCACGGCAATGGTGTACGCCCGCACAGCCTCCAGACCCGGGGAAAAGGCAATATTGCTGGTCATGGGGTTGCCGTCCCGATCGCGACAAATCCACTCCGGGTGGAGGACCGCCGGGGCACCGGGATAGGTGGAGGAGACCTGAAACACGTTGAACCAGGCATGCAACTCCATGCCCCGCTTGTGCGCCTCTTCGATGGCATAGGCCAAAGGATCGTAGCCGGGATGCTGGTAGCCGGCGTAGTAGCCCCATGGCTCGAACGAGGAGTTGTAGTAGGCCGTCCCGCTTTGCCGACATTGCCACAAGACCG
Source organism: Calditrichota bacterium (assembly GCA_014359355.1). NCBI lineage: Bacteria > Pseudomonadati > Calditrichota > Calditrichota bacterium. Next base: position 16,825 of record JACIZP010000129.1, read on the forward strand.
CATTCATGTTTGCCGCCTTGTGCCGGTCCAGGATGGCCCGCACGTTTGCCTTGTTCTGCTCAGCAGTGAGCGACGGACTGATGTGCTCCCAGGTAATCACCCAGGTGGCACGGAATTCCCTATTGCCACCGGCGAGTAGGTTCTGGGCGAGGATCATACTCAACAGCAAACTACACAGCCGTTTCATGAGGCCTCCCGCATGAAAAATCGTTCGTGCTGCAGTTCCCCCTTAGCGCGTAAGGACGAGCTGAACGCTCGCGCTCCCCTCGTCTGTGGTCAAGCGACAAACGTAGACGCCACTTGCCACGCTCTGTCCCAGATCATCGGTTCCATCCCACTGCACGCGGTAGGCGCCCCCGGTTTGCGGCCGGTCCACCACGGTCTTGACCTTCCGTCCCAATGCATCGTAAAGGGCTAACTGCACATGGTGCACGCCCTCAGGCACTTCGTAGTGGAGCGTCACCAGGGCGTTGAACGGATTTGGGTAGCCCTGGGAAAGGCGAAGCCTCGTCGGCACACTGGCTGCAGGTGCCTCCACGGCGACCTGAGCGGCCCGGGCGATGCGTAGGTCGTCAAAGACCAGCGTGCCCTGCGCTGCGCTTCCGGGATGGTAAGAGAGCTGGATGCTGTCGAAGCCAAGGGTCCCGTCCAAGTTGCCGTCGCCCAGCCAGGTCCCCGTGCCATCGCGCGACATGTCCCAGGTCACCAATCGCCACCCCACCCAGTCGATAGTGTACCATGGGCTCACCTCGTGGTTGGCGGCCTGGTAGTCGGGCACGCGGTCGTCCACGCAAAAACGGAACAAGGTGCCGCTCCCGTCGCCGAACACGTAGACCTGCAACAGGTAGGAGCTATCAAAGCGTACATTTTTCGGCGCGCCTCCGGACAGGTACACCCGGATGAGCCAGGAGGAGGCACCTACGTCCCAGGCATAGTTCACCCTCATAGCGGTAGTGCTTCCCGTGAGGAGGTTCACCACCTCCTGCTCCGCCTGTCTGTTCGTTTGCTCGGTCACAATGCCTGTGGTGCTGCCACTTTGTTGCGGCGCCCACCAGTTGCCCAGGCCCGCCTCAAAATCGTCGATGCGCGTGGTCTGCAGGGACGTGCCTGTGGTGACGAAGCTGTAGGAGCGGTTATTGATGACCACGTTGCCAAAATAGTCCCGCAGGCCAGCGAAGATCCTCGTGACATACGTCTCCCGTGGGTACAATGGGCCATCTGGGAAGAACGTCAACACGCTCTGCTTGTTCACCAGATAGTGCTTCAGCTTACCGGGGACGTAGGTATGGTCTAGGAAGCGCTCCACTTTGAAAAGCGCGGCAAAGTCCACCGTGGTGTCCAGCTTTTCGTCGTACCATGCGCTGATGATGGGATCAAGCTCAACATTGGTGGCGTTCTGCTTCGGGTAAATCTTGACCAGCTTTGGGGGAGTGATGTCCGCACGGCTGGTGCGGAAGTGGACGACGAAATCGTCGCCGCCCACGCCGTCACCATTGCCGTCCAGCAAGTACCCATGAATGCTGCGCGCCGTGCCGGCGATGCTCAGCACATAGTCGGTGGTGAAGAGCAGGGTATCCGTCTTTACGGTGAGACGCGTGCCGTCAGAAGACCAGGAGAACGAAACGGCGGCTGGGGGCTGCAGCGCAAAGGCTGCTTCCACCGACTGCTGATCCATGGGCCTGCTGAAGGTGATGGACATGTCTGCCCAGGCGGGAAAAGCCGTATCGCCATTCGCCGGGTAGGTACTCTTGACCACCGGCGGCACGGTGCTGTACAGTCCCACATCCACGAAGGTAAAAAAGGTGTCAGACAGAGTGACGCGCATTTGCACGGGGATGTAGTTGTCAGCCTCGACGCTTAGCTCAGTGCTGCCCGTACCCAACCCTTCGATGTAGTAGAAGCCGTTGTGCAGCTGCTGCGGATCGGTGGAGTAGAGGTGGAATAGCGACTCGTAGGTATCGGTCACGTAGGTGGAGCCACCCACGGTGACCCTGGCGCCGTTGAGCGGGACGCCTGTCTCCGCATCGTAGACGATCCCGGTGCAGATTCCCGGTGCCGGTCGCGGCAGGCGGTGGAAGCGCAAGATAGACCAGAAGAAGGTACGCGCCTCCAGCCGCTTCCAGTCGGCATTCATAAAGAGCTGGTTCTGCCGCGGATTGGTGTGGAAACCGGCCTCGCTCAGCTCGGAGGGCATGGTCGTCTCGCGGTTCACGTGCAGGTATGGCCCACCGGAAGTCCGACAAAAGTCCGACCAGGTGTAGAAGCTGCAATCGCCGATGGAGCCCCTGGTGGTCGTGCGCATCCCGCGTGTCAGAAGCACGACCATGATATCCGACATCGCCTTGCCGCCGGGCGGGTACTTCTCCTGGCCGTTGTAGTATTGGCCCCACAGGAGCAACGTGCTGTTGGCCGAAGGGTCGCCAGCATCGCTGTGGATGGAGTGAAACCAGGCAGCACCGACGCGGTTGGCAAAATCGGTGCGTTGGGTCAGCGACACCTGCTGCTGGTCGTTGGTGCGCGAGATGTAGACCGTGTCGATGTCCGTCTCGTTGAGCAGCATCTCGCGCAGGCGCAAGCCGACGCGCAAGTTGCGCTCCGCCTCAGAGTAGCCGTACACCCCCATGTTCTCCTTCTGGCTGTGGCCGGGGTCGAGGAAAATGTTCCAGCCAGCCAACCCGGTCACTTGCGCCAGCCCAAACGCCGGCAGGAACAGACCCGCCAGAAGCACAAGCCTGCCCAAGCACGTTTTCTTCATGTTCATCTGCATCTATGTCCTGTCTCCGTTGTTCCTTCGCAAGCCGACTCACTGCTCAATGCGCATCTTGCCGGTGTCTGCGATCTCGACGCGGAGCACATAGATCGCCCCCTCGTCCATGGTATCGAATGCTATCTTGCTCCCGTCCGGCGACCAGCAAGGGTTCATCTCCAGCCGATCGGGCGTCGCGGTGAGCGCCATCTTTCCTGAGCCGTCGGCTGCGATGCAGTAGATGTCCGAAGAAGTGAACTGATGACCGTCATCCTCGGCGATCATGTACACCAGGTGGTAGCTGTCCGGCGCCCACTGCGGTCTGTTCCCACGCCCCAAGTCCACGAGGCCGGTTCCGTCGGTGTTCACCACATAGAGGTCGCCGCCCAGGACTTCGAAGGCCACGCGCCGCCCATCGGGGGAGACAACCTCGTTGAGGTATTGCTCGCCCGGCAGGGGATCAAGGGTGGCTAAGGGTTTGCCACCTGGGCCAGCCACCACAATTGCGCCCCCCTTCTGGTAGCAGAAGTAGCGGGCAGAGACCTTGGCCATCTCCGCCGCGTGCTTTCCCGAGTCCACCACCTCCACTTCCTTCGTCCCGACGATCACCACCTTGGTGTCCCCATCTGCCCAGTGCGGCAGCTCGGGCATAGAGGTGCGGTACTCGGTCAAGAGGGTAGCCTCGCCGGTGTCGACGCGAAAGACCTTGGCTGCGTTGTAGCGGAAGGGACCACGATACTGTGCCACGCGCGCCAGAATCGCCCGAGAATCGGCCGACCACTCGAACCCATAGCCTGCGGCCGGCTCAGCGGTCAATTCCCGCACGCCGCTGCCATCGGCCTTCATCACCCATAGCCCCTCGTACCGCTCCCCGGTGAAAGCGATCATCTGGCCGTCCGGTGACCAAACCGGGTTCATGAAAAAGTTGCCGTCACCTCCCACCAGCTTGACCGCTTTGCCCACCACTCTGACCCCACCGCTCACCTGGCTCCAGGTCACGAGCAGCAGACTCAAAACAACCCACAGACGCCTCATGTCAGTTTCCTCACCTTCTCAACACACGTCACCGCTTCACAATTTGATAAAGATCCTCTTGCGATAGAGGACGGTCAATATGCCCAGCCACAGGAGAATGTGCAGGAGCGGGTAAAGCAAGGATCCGCCCCAGTTGCCGGCCACCGGTACCAGCACCTTGTTGTAGATCAAGCCTTTCACCGATTGCCGGCTGCCATCGGCCATGGTGAACTGCCAGTAGTAGAGCCATTTGGCCAAGAGCGAAGAGCCAAAGTAGGCCAGGATGGCGTTGCTGCCGTATACGATCAGCGGCTGCACTCCGCGCCGCCACCCCTTGATGTCGATGGCCCAGTAGCTCATGGCAAGAAAGTGCAGCGCCAGCCCCGTGGTGTAGAGAACGTAGCTGCTCGTCCACAACTGCTTGTTCAGGGGCATCCAGGTTTCCCAGATGAGCGCCGCCACCAGGAGGAGATTGGCCGAAACGAACATGCCCGTGGCCTTTTCCAATGCCGCCCGTTCGCCGCGCAACCACTGCCCGGTCAGGTAACCCAACAGGGTGCTGGCAATAGCGGGCAACGTGCTCAGAAAACCCTCCGGGTCAAAGTCCGGCTTCCACATGTGCCCCTTGAGGAGCAAGTTGTCCACGTACTGCGCCAAGTTGCTGCCCAACGCCCAGGGATCGGCTCCCCGCCCGGGAAAGGGCACCAGTGCCATAATGGCCCAGTATCCCACCAGGAGCAGCACGAGGCTCACCACCTGCCCACGCCTGCCGAGGTGCAGCACCAGCAACGACGCAAAAAAGTAGCACAGCCCGATCCGCTGCAACACGCCAGGCAGGCGCATGTGGGCGAAATCAAACTCTGGAAACAGGTTCAAAAACCACCCAAGAAGCAAGAGGAGCGCCGTCCTCTTCACGACCTGCAGATAGAGGGGAGCCTTCTTGCCGGCAGCTTCCAATCTTCTCGCAAAAGAAAAGGCCATGGCAACGCCCATGATGAACAGGAAGAAAGGAAACACAAGGTCGGTGGGCGTGCAGCCGTGCCATTCGGCATGACGGAGCGGAGGGAGCACGTACCGCCAGCTCCCTGGGTTGTTCACCAAAGTCATGAAGATGATCGTGAGGCCACGGAAAGCATCCAGCGAGAGGAGCCTCTTCGAGGGCCTTGCTTGCATGGTGTCTAAACCTCTTTGCTTACTTTTCTGAGATGACACTCTCCGGAACCTTCAGCGCACGACGGCGAGTTTGCCGGTCAGGGCTTGGCGCTCGGTCTTGAGGCGGTAGAAATAGACCCCGGACGGCAAATCGTTCACCGCCCAATGCACCTCATGGCGTCCTGCAGGCAGCGTGCCTTCTACGAGCACCGCCACCTGCTGCCCGGCGGCATTGTAGACGCGCAGCTCCACGCGCCCCTCACGGTCGAGCTCATACGCAATTATTGCCTGGGCATTGCAGGGATTCGGGTAGCTCTGCTCCAGGCGAAAACGGTGCGGAGCACCCCCTGGCAGGGGCTGGTCCGCGAAGGTCACCTCGTGGAGCAACGCAAACTTGATGGCGTCG
>JACIZP010000130.1 GCA_014359355.1 Calditrichota bacterium
GTCAACCAGACGCTCCGCTACACGAGTGCGGACAGCATCTATTCGGCAGTCTTTCATCCGAGTCAGCAACTCAAAGAGCTGCGAGTGCTGGTCGGGGTTGAGCAGGTGGTACCGGTGGGTCGGGGGTGGAGCTTGGGGGTAGCCACTGCCGTGGGCGTGGACTTTTTCTATCGAGAGCTGGAGATGCGCGAGGATTGGACAAAGCGGTTCAACGTCGACACCACCTCCGCTGACCTGGACTATGCGTACCACTATCGGCTGCTCCACTTTGCGCCAACTCGCAAGGGGGCAAGTTGGTTTTTGGTACCCTCGCTGGGCGCGCGCGTGGCCGTTTCCTCGGCCGTGGACGTTGGTTGGGAAGTGGCCTACCTTCACTACTTCCGTGGCGACCGCTCCGTGGGCGTGCGCCTCTCTGAAGAGGGATCCCGGTGGTTGCCGTTCAAGGGGAAGGTGATGTGTGCTCTTGGGGTGACTTTTAAGTACTGACGGAGACTGCCGATGCCAGGGATGCACTGCCGCGTACCTGCCGTGCTGCTTGCGGCAACGCTTGCCTTGCCCGCCTGGGGGCAGGAGCTTGGACAATGGCACGCCGGGCTCAGCTTCAGCTACTCCCTGCCGGTGAGTTCACTGGGCAAATGGTTCTTGCCAGCGCCCAATCTGGACATTGCCATCGGGCAGCGCATCACTGAGCAGTGGACGGTGGCAGGGGGCGTGGAGCTCGCTCGCTACGATCGAGAAGCGCTCAGCGGTTACGCCGCAGGGAAACTAACGTTGCTCCTGGAGCACGTGGCGGCCCTGGTGGTGGGGGAGTTCCAGCTCACCGATCATGGGCAGGTGTTTCCTTTTCTGCTCCTGTCAGGCGGGGTCTACCGCTGGAAGGGAGTGCGCGGCGCGGTGCCGGCTGATTCCTCAGTGACCCCCTACCTGCCGGCTATTGCCGAGCGGCGTTTGTGCGCCACCAACTGGGGCATGCGCCTGGGATTTGGGTTGAAGACGCGTGCCTGGCACCGGCTCGCATTAGAGGGGAGAGTCTGGTACCGGCTGGTGTTGGGTGACCTCTGGCCCACCATGCAGCCGCACATCGAACTCGAGGGGGTATCAGGGTTTCAGACGATGAACGCCTCTGTGGGCGTGCGGTACTTTTTCTGAAAATGACGTAGGAGGCAGCTATGCGACGGCTGATGAGCATGGTGCTTCTTCTCCAGTTGCCTGCCTTGGTTGCAGCCCAGTACCCGGTGAGGTGGGCGACTTCCCGGTACATGAACCCGGGCAGTGACGTGACGCGCTCGCTGGCCTACCGTCGGAGCAGCGACCATGTGCTGGTGGCCACCCGCAAGTGGGGTGTGGGTCTTGTTGCTTTGAGCGCGGCAACAGGCGACTCGGTGGGCGCGCTGGACACGCAAATTGTGGCCGGCGGGACTTATCCCATCAACATGGTTGCCGTTGCCGAGGACGGCACCATCTACGCCTCCAACCTCTGTGCGCCTCTCTATACGCCCGGAGCTACGGTGCGCATCTATCGCTACGCAGATGAGCATGCCGCGCCGGAGCTCGTTTTCGACGACCCCTTGGATGGCGGCCGTTACGGGGATTCCTTTGCCGCGATAGGTTCTGGGCTCCCGCGCTACGTCTACATTTCGGGCATGGGCAATCAGCGGATCGCCGTATTGCGGGATGATGGCGGACCTACGTTGCTGCTCGACCACTACATCCCGCTGCCCATGCCTGGCGCGGCGCGTCATGGTATCTCTCCGACGGCGCCATGCGGGCCGGTGTGGATAAACGGCGCAGATGTGGGCTTTCCTCCACCGCAACTCATTGCCGACGACGGAACGGTCATCGCCGTGGTACCCGACACTCTGGCCTCCCGAGGCGGCACCTCGACCATTCTCCATCTGGTGTTGGGCAGCTACCGGCTGATCGCCGTCACCAATGCTTGGGCGCTCTCGGTACGCTGCGTGCGCTACTTCGAGGATGAGCTCGGTACTATCACGTTCGACTATTTTGGTGCCAATTCGGATTCGATCCCTCTCCTTTACAATGGCACCACTTTTATCAACAACGTGAACGCCACGAACTCGTTGGCCTATGATAGCAGGCGCCATTCGCTTCTTACGCTCTTTGGCTTCAACAGCATCGCTTCCCTGAGCCTCGATTCGCTCTTGAAGGCGAGCACCCCGCGCTCGGAGGCGATGACGGTGAGCATTGATGGCAAGAACGACTTCTTCCCCACAGATCACGTCGGTCGAAGCAACGGCAGGGACATGTACTTGACCTGGTCCGCAGGCAAGCTCTTTCTCGGCATCACGGGGCACACGCTGGTGGATCCCACTCTGACCAATCGGCTCTACGTGGCCTTTGATACCGACCCACACGGCGGGAATGGCTCGGCAGTCCCGCCTGAGGACGCTGGGGGCGTGGCCGTATTGCCCTTCTTGGCCGACGTAGTCTACATGGTCGAGTCCTGGAACCAGCCCGACTACATGGTGGGCAACATCTACAAGTGGCAAGGGGGTGGTTGGACGCATACGCAGTTCGACGGCAACATGGCCTCCCAAGGAGCACTGGCCTATGCGGACGATGGTCCCGGTAGACTGGCAGAACTGGCGGCAATCAGGAACGCCGCAGGACTGGGCAGCAGCTTCACCAGCTTGAGCTTCATGGCCTACGTTGCGCAGACCGGTCCAGCTGGGGAAGTGCTCTGTGCCTTCCCGGACGCCAATCCGGTGGGACGAGGCGTCACCTTCAACCACTACTTCTTCGTGGACAGTCTTCGGAGCGGCATTTTTCCCACCGACACAACGCATGTGCGGGTGATGAGCACGCCGACGGGCGTCAACGGTGGCAGCGCTGGGCCCACCCGGCTTTTGAGGCACGAACTGGCACAGAACTATCCAAATCCGTTCAATCCCAAGACGCGCATCCGGTATGTGCTCGCCCACGAAGGGGAGGTCCGGCTGGAGGTGTTTGACCTGCAGGGGCGGCTCATTCAGAAAGTGTGTGAAGGAAAGCAGCGAGCCGGGACGCATCAGCTGGTCTTCGACGGCGGCTCGTTGGCCTCCGGCGTCTACCTGTACCGCCTCACCGTGAATCAGCAGGAGGTGGCCACCAGAAAAATGGTGTTAGTGAGGTAGAAGACGCAGAGACGATCCTCGGGCCGCATCGTGGTCCACTGCTGAGGCGCAGAGGGGGGAATTCAGAAGAATTGGCAGAGAGTGGGCAACTGTGCATAGGAAGGCGAAAGGGCACATCTTGGCACGCGCTGTTTGCTGGCTGTTGGCGTCTGTCTTCCCGGCGCCTTTAGCGTGGAGCCAACAGGAAGAGCTGCGGGGTGTGTGGGTGGCGTGGGCAGGCTCCAACGTGCCGAGCAAGGAGAGAATCGCCGCGATCATGGACGACGTTGCGGCGCACGGCATGAACGCGGTGTATGTCGACGTGTGGCGCTACGGCTATCCGTACTTCCGCAGCCAAGTGTTCCATCGGCTTACGGGTCTGCAGACAGATCCGGCGCTTGCCGAGGGTAGGGATGTGCTGGCAGAAATGGTCGCCGAGGGACACCGCGTTGGCTTGCACGTGCACGCCTGGTTCGAGTACGGTTTCGTGGCCTGCCAAGGCACCAATGATCATGTCTATCGCCAGAGACCCGATTGGTTCGCCAAGAGGCGCGACGGTAGCGTGCTATTCAATGGCGAGTACCAGTACAAATGGCTCAGCCACTGTAATCAAGAGGCGCAGCAATTCCTCATCTCCCTGTTCTTAGAAGTGGCCCGCAACTATGATGTGGACGGCATTCAGCTGGACAGAGTCAGGTACCCAGAGTTGGACTGTGGGTACGATGACGCTACGGTTGCTCTCTACAGGGCAGAGCACAACGGCAACTCCCCGCCGCAGAATCCTGGTGACTCGCACTGGATGAGGTGGCGTGCGGACAAGCTCACCTCGTTCATCGCCCTTGCCTATGATTCTCTGAAACGCGCACGGCCAGACCTGCCGGTGAGCAACACACCCATCGTCTACCCGTATGGCTACGAGAATTTTTGTCAGGACTGGCGGCCGTGGATCAATGACCGCCATCTGGATGTCGTGTCTCCACAGGTGTACCGGGCTACCAACACCGTCTACGCGTCCGAACTTGACCTGCAGTTGACGCACGTCGTGGACAGGAGCCGCTTTTACCCGGGCATGACGTCCGTTTTCGACCAGTACCTTGTGCCGACAGAGCAGCTGGCCGCCATGATCGAGACGACCAGGAGCCGAAGGCTCGCCGGGCACGTGATCTGGTTTTACGACACCCTCGCCGATGACTTGCCCGCGCTGGCGGCTGGAGTGTATCAGGCGCATGCCTCGGTTCCAGGCATGCCTGTTGGCTGGCGCCAGCCTGCCATCGTCGTGAACGAGGATGATTCGACGGTTGCTCGCTCGGGGAACTGGGTCGCTTATGCGGGGATCGCCGGTTTTCGTGACGGCTGCCTGTACACCAGCGCCTCGCCAGCTGCCACCATAGAGTATCCTGCTGCCATCCCGAAAGCAGGCTGGTACGAGGTTTATGCGTTTGTTCCCTACCACTGGAACGCGACACGAGAGGCCCGCTACCAGGTGATACATGCACGAGGCGTGGATACCGTGTTCGTCAACCAAGGCCTCGCGGGCAACGCAAGGTGGCATAAACTCGGGGACTTTTATTTCCATGCGGGTAACAG
>JACIZP010000131.1 GCA_014359355.1 Calditrichota bacterium
CTGGGCCCTGCGGGGGAAGAGCACGCGGAAAAGCTGGTTGAAAGTGGTGAGGATGACGGACGCCTGCCAGCTGTCGAGTGCTTCCACGTCGTCGTCGTCCCCGTGCTCGAGCAGGGAGAGACTGTGGTGCTGGAGCACCGGCAGTTTGGTGGCGCGGTACACCTCATCGGCCGCCTGGGAGAGGATAGAGAGATAGGGGGCCACAAAGATGAGTCTGCTACATCGGCCATCGGCCACGGCTTCCAACGCAACCCGCACACTGGTGAGCGTCTTGCCATAGCCAGTGGGGAGGGTGAGAGAAAAGAAGGCTGACTCTGCAGTGCGGTGGTATCGCTCGACCGCTTGCTGTTGAAGTGCGGCCCGTGCCGCCACCAGCTGGGGAGAGGCGCCTGCGGCCAGTCTTTCTTCTGCGCGCGCCTGGCAGAACGCGTGGAGGTGCGCCAGTGCGGCGCGGGCTTCGCTGGGGCGCAGCGTCACCAGCTGGAATTGGCCTGCGTGGTAGCGGTCGGCGCTAATCAGCTGCCCTGACAGATGCGCAAGGCGGAGCCCCGGGTGGGGCGCGGGTGCCGCCCCGTTGTCCCCCAGCGCAGTGGCCCCGGAGGGAGGTACTGAACTAATGAAGCGCACACGCCTCTCCCAGACATCGCCGTATTCGGCAAGCCAGTCCGGGAAGGGGCCGATCTGGACGGTCAACTCCGGGAAGTGGGAGCGGACGAGTTGCACGAGCCCGATGACATCGCAAGTTGCCCACATAGCGGCCAGCTCCGCAGGGGCCCAGGACTTTTCCCACGGCGGGCGCAGGTCGAGGTCATCGAGCGCATCGTGGTGGCAGTAGATGAGACGCGTCCAATCCAGACACAGTCGACGGAGTTCCTGCTTGCTTCCGGGCTCCAACTCCCAGGTGGCGATCAGGGCCTCGGCCAGCCAGGCAAACAGTGCGGCGCTCAGCGGTGCGTGAGGTGGCCCTTTGCCGGTTTGGGCACGCGCGTACGATTGCCAAGCGGCCTGGCACTTGCCGGCATCATGGAGCAGCCCCGCCAGGAAGGCGAGGCGCTCCTCTCGGCTGCCCGTCGCGCTCCCGCAGTGGCTGGCTACCTCGGTGAGGTGTTCCACCAGCGGCCACCGCGTCGCGGTTTGGTCTGGCCGCGCCCGACACTCCGCAAGCGGCACTACCAGAGGCATACGATCCCCTCGTCGGGAACGGCATAAAAGCGCCAGAATGCCTCGGCAGTGCTCGCCTTGGGTTTGAAGCGGAGGGGACCGCCGTCGACCTCGTAGATTACTGCCACTGACCCGCGAAAGCACCTGTTTCCAAGGTAGTCCTTCAGGATCCCGCCTACGCGCGCGTACTGGCGACCGACCTCGGGCAGGAGGCGCGCTACCGCGGGTGAAGGTACCACGGTGACGCACACCATTTCTCGGGAGGGGTCAGGCTCCACTTCTTGCGGCTCCGCCACAGCCTTGACCCATCGCGGGAAGGTCAGGCAGAAGGCGCTACCCAAGTAGGTGTGGTAGTGGCTGCGGCTGTCCTGCAAGAGAGCTTTGAGTTCTTCCACGAAGGCTCCCGTGTAGTAGACACGGTAACGGGGCTTGACCACCAGTTCGATGGCGGTGGGCCTCCGGTAACTCTTCTCGTCCCCTCCGGAGACCCAGGACTTGCCGTGCATGCTGAGTTCCTGGGCAACGGTCCGTACCGGGCTCAACAGCCGGAGGCCGCACCGTGCTTCTTCGGGTAGTCGGTCGACGCCCAGCACAGAGGCGATGAGGCCCTGCAGTGCCGTTCTGGTAATGAAGGGGTAGGTTGCCTGCGTGCCCATAGTGTCAGGCCGGCGGAAATGGGCCAGCGAACCCTTCAGGTCGAAGACGAGCAGTTGCATGGCATGCTCCCCTATGCCGAGGTCCAGGAGAGATGCTCCCCTTCTATCTCACCCGTGACAGCCAGCTGCGGATGTTGCCACAGGCGGACGCGGTGAATCTTGTTCCTTGCTTCCTTAAGACGAGCGGCGAGCGGTGCCACATCGAGCGTGACCTCCGCCAGTGAGGTGGGGGGTGTCGGCCCCAACCATGCCTCTCGTTCAGGCAAGAGCTTGATACTTTCCTCCAGGTAACCCAAGCGGAAGAAAGGATCGTGGTAC
>JACIZP010000132.1 GCA_014359355.1 Calditrichota bacterium
AGCACACACTCACGCACTCACTCAGTTTCAATCCTTGTTTTGCTGGATCGGCCTCCCAAACCGTCAACTACCCGCTCAATTGTTGCACGGTACTGGTAGTTTCAATCCTTGTTTTGCTGGATCGGCCTCCCAAACACATAACCGACTTCTCGCGTCCGCAATTTCTTGCGGTTTCAATCCTTGTTTTGCTGGATCGGCCTCCCAAACTCGGGGCGCGGCAAAAGCGGTGCGCCCCGCCGACCAGTTTCAATCCTTGTTTTGCTGGATCGGCCTCCCAAACGGTGCGTCCACGCCCACGCGGGGCACGCCGATTGCGTTTCAATCCTTGTTTTGCTGGATCGGCCTCCCAAACGCCGGCCCCGGGGCGGATCCAGATGACCTGCAGGGGGTTTCAATCCTTGTTTTGCTGGATCGGCCTCCCAAACTTGACTTCTCGGACGGCGAGGTACGACTGTGGAAACGTTTCAATCCTTGTTTTGCTGGATCGGCCTCCCAAACAGGTTCCCCTCTGCAACCCCATGTGACTTCACTGCTTGCGCCGCTTGTTCCGTCGCCTATTCTGGCCAGAAAAACGGCCCCGACACCGCAAAAAGGGCCCCAACAAGGTCGCAGCTGCAGCCACGGCGTAGCCCCGACTGCCTTGACTTTCCGGTACTTGGAAAGGGATCCTCCCTCATCTTCGCATAAATTCCCTACAGGCAAACCAGGACCGCTGCGGACGGCGCTCACACGCAGAGGTTGCGATAGCAACAATCCGCGCACTGGGCAGGGGTGCCCCGCTGCTGGGGGAAATAGCCCGTCTGGATAATGCGCAGAACCTCCTGTACACTGTTGCGTGCTTTGGCAAAGTCAGCCGGCCTGAACGCGACCTCACGCAAAAAGTTCTTTGAACGTACGTAGACCAGGTAGCCGCGCATGACCGATGCCCGGAAGGCCTCGGCGATCAACAAAGCTTGCAGGCAGAGCTGCGTGCGGTGGGTGGCGAAGACGAACGGGCGGTACTCGGCAAATTTGTACTCCAGCGGAGCCAATGTGCCGTCGGCCAGCCATAGCACCTCGTCCACTATGCCACGCAACTGGAGCTCCGGACTCGCCAGGTATACGGACACCGCCTTGCGTACGACGTTGATCCGTTTGCGCAGATAATCGGGGTTCATCTTGACCTTGCGCGCGTGGACTTCTCTTCCCATCAAGACTTTGAAGCGGGTCTCTTCATGCTCGGGGATGCCCAGGCACTCCTCAAAGTAGGTGAACCGCGGGCAAAAAAGATAGGCCATCACCTGCGTGATGGTGATGCTGACATTGGGTGTCTCAGAGAAAGAGGGCTCTGACTTCATCGGTCACCAGCTCCTTGTCAAAGGCCTGACCGAGCAGCCGCACCCGTGCAAAGTCGTCCTTGCACATGGGAAATAGGTACACCGAATCGCGCGTTTCGTCTATGAGTTTTGCGATGCGCAGCGCCAGCTCATCCACCTGCGTGGCGTTGAGCTCGCCCAGAAAGACTGACTTTTGCACCCGATAGATGCCAGCATTGAGGCAGGCTTTTGCTACTTTGTTCCGCACGGGGTTCTTTTCGATGTCGTACACCACCCATACGAGCATGGTCACTCCCCTCCGGCTGGCTGGTCATTTGGGACACCGCTTGCAGGTCGCTGGCCCTTTGCGGCATCTGCCCTACGCAAGAGAAGGTTTGCCACCCGATGGCATTCGAACTGGATGATGTCCCGCCGCATGATGTTGCGGCCTCGGTAGCGGACGCGTTCCTCCATGCGTGCATTGAAGGCGGCGATCAGGAGCTTCTTGCCTTCGGCATTCAGAGTGACCCCATTGTGCAGGTAGTCGAAATGCTCCTTGTTGGCCTGCCGCTTGCTGAAGAGATAGAAGGTGGTTTCTTCGGCAATGATGCGAAACGGTTCGATGAGGTCAAACACCAAGGACTTTTTGTTGTAATTGTCCGCATGGAGAAAGCCCACGAACGGGTCTAACCCCGCCAAGAGGCAGGCCCTTTCCACCATGCTGTAGAGGATGCCGTAGGCGTAGTTCAGCATGGCGTTGAATTCGTCCTTGGCAGGCTGACGGCTGCGGCCCTGGAACTTGTAAGGGTCGGGAATGAGAAAGCTGAGGGCGGCAAAATAGGCGCGCCCGGCACCTCCTTCGATGCCCATGACTGCGGAACGTCTGGCCTCGATGGTGCCGGTCAGTTGCTTGAGGTCGGCCAGGGCGGAGCGTAGCGTAGTCAGGTACTCGGCGAGCAGTTCGCTCTTGCCAGGGCGGTGGCGCGCCAGCTCCTGTAAGAAGTCGATCTGGTTCTGTACCTTGGCACTCACCCAGTCTATCACGAGCCGCAGCCCAAGTTCTGTCTCGG
>JACIZP010000133.1 GCA_014359355.1 Calditrichota bacterium
AATGGGCGCCACCCAATCCACCGAAGGGTGTCGATAGGATTACTTTTGACGTCCTGCCAACCCTCATGGGGCAGGGCATCCGCGTTCAGGACTATATGATTCTGCGCATTCTGTACGACAACCAGTGGCGACGGCCAGTCTACTTTGCGGTGACGGTCTCTAACGAGAACAAGCTCAACCTCTTTAACTACCTGAGGATGGACGGCCTCTGTTTCAAGGTGGTGACAGTACCCGGAGAATACCAGATTGCGGTGGACCGCCTGCGCAAGAATCTCTTTGAGGTGTTCCGCTATCGCAGCTTGGATGATCCTACCGTCTACTTCAATGACAATGTGAAGGGGCTGCTGCAGAACTATCGGGCGGCTTTCCTCCGCCTGGCAACTGAGTATGCACGTGCGCAGCGGCATACGGAGATGCTGGAAGCCCTGGACAAGATGGAGCAGGTCATGCCGGAGGCCGTCATCCCGGTGTTGGATCAGCGTGCCCAATTGGAGATCGCCAAGCTGTACTACCTTGGCGGGCGGAAAGACGAGAGCGAAAGGCGCCTGCTAAAGCTGGCGGCCGCAAATCCCGATTTTGGGGAGGCTCACGGCTGGCTGGTGCTGCTCTATGAACAACAGGGGCGGTACGCCGAGGCTGCCGATGTTCTGGAACGGTGGCTGCAGAAACACGCCAGCGACAAAGATGCCAACGAAAAGTTGAATGAACTCCGTCGCAAGGCGGCCGAGGCAGCGCCCGACACGGCCGTGACACCCCCGCAGGAAAACAGGGGTTGAGTCGCCGGTGAGCCACGCGAACACCGCCAGGCGCTGGCGACGCGCCCTGTTCACCGCCGGTAAAGTCCTCGTGAGCGTCTCGCTCCTTGGGCTTGTGGTGTGGCGCATCGGGCCGGCTCGCCTGCGGGAGAGCATCGTGGGGGCGAATGGCTGGTGGTTGGCTGCGGCCCTGTCGGTGTTCACGCTGAGTAACTTGCTGGGCGCGTTGCAGTGGTGGATGCTCTTGCGTGCGCGCGGCATCTGCCTGCCTCTGCGCCAGGTGGTTGGATACTACTTCGTGGGTCTGTTCTTCAACAACTTTCTCATTGGCTATGTTGGCGGAGATGCGTTTCGTGTGGTCGATGCCGTGCGGGCTTCCGGGAAGCCTGCAGAAGCCATGTCGGCGGTTCTCTTCGACAGGTTGATCGGCTTCGCGACTTTGACCTCTGTAGCAGTGGTGGCGGCGCTCATGTGGCATCGCTATGCCGGCCATGCCACTTCACTCGCGGTGGTGTTGGGAGTATTCGCCCTGTGGCTCTTGGTGCTGCTGTTCTTCTTCAGCAGGCGCGTGGCCCAGCCGGTTGTGTTGGTGGCTAACCGGATTCTCCCGCTGGGCTTTAAGAACAAGGCCAGGCAGGTCTATGCCCAGGTGAACGATTACCGGCACGGGCGGTTGCTGCTTGCTCAGGTGCTGGGCATCTCGCTGGTGGTGCAGGTGCTGCGCATCGCGGTGCACTACTTGACAGCGCTTGCGGTTGGGGTCCGCGTGAGCTTTGCATTCTTCCTGGTATTTGTGCCGATTATCGCTTTGCTTTCCAGCCTTCCTGTATCTGTGGGAGGCATCGGGGTGCGGGAGCAGAGTGGTGCCTTGCTCTTCTCGCAAGTTGGCGTGCCGGTGCCGGCAGCCGTTGCGATGCAGTTTCTGGCATACCTAGTTGGGGTAGCCGCCACCGTACCTGGGGGTGTCATCCTGGCGGTACGACGAGAACAGCGGGTGGCCAAACAGCATGGGGTGGAACTGGCGACGCCCTTTCCGGAAGGCACGAAAGGAGGGAGGTAGACATGCGAAAGCGAGTTTTCTTGCTGTTGCTCGCTGCGGTGCTCACCGCCCTGCAGGGCATTTTAGGCGGGTGCAGCAGCAAGAAGCCGGGTTACGGGTCGGAGGATCTGATCATCGCCTTGGCAGATTCCGTGGAATGGGAGGCGGTCCGTCCGTCAGTGAGTGCTGCCCTCGAACGCCAGGTTTTTACCCCGCAGCCGGAATCGATGCTGCGCGTCCGCTGGGTGCCGCCGGAAAAGTGGGGTGCCTTCAAACGTTATCACTCGTTTCTGGTGATCGGCACTCTTTCCGGGAGTCCGGTCATGCAGGAGCTCTTCAAGAGCATGCTCTCCCCGACGGATCTGCGTCGCGTTGAGCAAGATAGCAGCTTCCTGTTCAAGAAGGAGAACCCCTGGGCATTTGACCAGCTCCTGTTGGTGGTGGTCGGTAACGATTCCGCCACCCTCGCCCGCAGAGTGCAGGAGAATGCGGATCGTCTGCACGGCCTGGTGCTTGGACATGTGCGCAAGGTGATGACCAAGCAGATGTTTGGCAAGCACGAGCAGAAGGCCTTGTCAGAGGACTTGCTGCGGAAGTATGGATGGACGGTGCGCATCCAGCACGACTACCATCCCTTGGAAAAGCCTGGTGACCGGATCGTCTGGCTGAGGCGCATCCCGCCGGAGCGATGGTTCCTGGTGCACTGGGAGGAGAGCGACGACCCTTCTCTGCTCACTCCTGAGTGGTGCCTGAAGAAGCGGCAGTGGATTGGCGAGAGTTTCTACACGGGCGAACGGATTGTGGACGGCTACACCAAATGGGAATGGGTGGATTTTGACGGCAGGCGGGCGATCGAAATGTGGGGGCTATGGGAGGACTCAGTGAAGGTGGTGGGAGGTCCGTTCCATATCTACGCCTTCTATGACCAGGGTTCGGCCAGGTTATTCCTGATCGACATGGCTTGTTTTGCGCCAGGCGAGCGCAAGATGCCCTACATGCGGCAAATGGATGTCATGGCGCGCACGTTCCGCACGCGACAGAAGGGGATAGGAGGCTGAGAACATGAACCACGCCGGGCAATCGCCGCGCAGAATCGCCATTCTGATGGGCAGCGAATCGGACCGCCCAGTGATGAGTGCGGCTGAGTCGGTGCTTGCGCATTTCAAGGTGCCTTTCGAGACTCTCGTGCTTTCGGCGCACCGTACGCCGGAGGCGACTGCACAGTTTGCCAAGAGCGCCGCAGAACGCGGGTTCGCCGTGATCATTGCGGGTGCCGGGATGGCTGCCCATCTGCCGGGCGTGGTGGCTGCTCATACCACCCTGCCGGTCATCGGCGTGCCGCTGGATGCCTCACCGCTGCACGGTGTCGATGCGCTCTATTCCATCGTGCAGATGCCCAAAGGGGTTCCTGTTGCGTCGGTCGGCATTGGCGCAGCGGCCAACGCCGCCATCTTAGCGGTGGAGATTCTGGCCCTTTCCGATGCCCAGCTGGCCCGTGCCCTGGCGGAATTCAGACAGGCAGGCAGCGTACTCCCCAAGTAACCACCTCGACCCCGAGACACGGGAGGTGATGCCATGCGCCGCTATTTCAAGTTCGATGAGTTGGGGACCAACTATCGCACCGAGATCCTGGCAGGTGCCACGACCTTCATCACCATGGCCTACATAGTGGTGGTCAACCCGCTCATCTTGCAAGGGGCCGGCATCCCGGTGGGGCCGAGTGCAGTGGCGACGATCCTGGCGGCCTTCGTGGGCACTCTGCTCATGGGCCTTTATGCAAAGCGACCTTTTGCCATCGCCCCTTACATGGGGGAGAACGCGTTCATCGCCGTGACCGTAGTAGGCACTTTGGGCTACACATGGCAGCAAGGGTTGGCTGCCATCTTCATCGGTGGCGTGTTGTTCGTCGCGCTCACCCTTCTCAAGTTGCGTAGTTGGCTTGCCTCTGCCGCGTCGGAAAGCATGAAATACAGCTTTGTGGTGGGGATAGGCCTCTTCTTGACCTTCATCGGCTTGAGCGACATGGGTTTGGTGCAAGCAGGAGCGCCGGGCGGTCCGCCAGTCCAGCTGGGGGACGTCACCAGCGCCTCGGCCATTCTCGGGGTGATTGGCTTGGTGTTGATGGCCGGCCTGATGATCCTGCGTGTGCGGGGCAGCATCTTGATTTCCGTCATTGTGGTGACGCTGCTGGCTAATGTGCTGGTAGGCGTCTTCCACGTGAGCATCCCCTCGTTGAAGCCATTGCAGGGTGTACCTATCGGCCTGCCACCTGACCCCAGGCCCATCATGGCCAAGCTGGACTTTAGCCGCGTGTTCACCTGGGGTTTCTTACCTGTGCTCCTTGTGGTTTTTCTCATGGACTTTTTGGATACGATGGCCACCCTCATTGGTGTGTCGGCGCGAGCGGGTTTCCTTGATGAGCGGGGCAACCTGCCAGAGATCGAGAAGCCCATGCTGGCCGACGCCGTGGCCACCGTAGTTGGGGCGTTGCTCGGAACCACCACCACCGGCACCTACATCGAGTCCGCCGCGGGTATCGAAGAGGGGGGGCGGTCTGGCTTCGCCTCGGTGGTGACCGCGTTTCTCTTCCTGATTACGCTCTTTTTCTGCAAATTCGTGGAGGCAGTCCCGCCATTCGCGTACGGGCCTGCACTGGTGATGGTGGGAATGCTCATGATGAAGCCGGTCACGAACATCAAGTTTGACGACATGACTGAGCTTGTACCTTCTTTCGCAGTCATCGTCCTGATGAGCTTCACCTACAACATGGGCGTCGGCATGACGGCGGGTTTTGTGCTCTACCCCATAGTCAAGCTCATCGCGGGCAGAGTACGCGAGGTGAGCGCACCAATGTGGGTGCTGGGCGGACTTTCGCTTCTTTTCTACGTGTTCCATTACTTCCTGAAACCTTAGGGTCCAAGGGATGGCTGGCGTCGTAGGACAGGCAGGGTACGGCATGAGCGGACGTGCGACACAGGAGAAGACACTGGGTGTGATCGGAACCTTCGTGTGCGATCTGATCGAGCCCTTTGCGGCACCCGCGACACGAAGTCTTGGAGGCATCTACTACACGCTCACCTACTTGGCAACGGTCTTTGAGCGCGGCTGGCGCATTCGTCCGGTTGCCATGGTGGGCAGGGACATCTTTGATCAGGTGTGCGCCCGACTGGCCCGCTACCCGCACATCGACGTGAGCCTCTTGCGTCGGCAAGAGCGGCCCAACACCCAGGTGCGCCTGACCTACTTGACCGAAAACGTCCGGCAGGAGGTGACCACAGAACCGATGGCTCCCCTGCAATGGGAGCAGGTCCAGGCAGTGGCCGGGTGCGATGTCATTCTGGTCAATTTCATCACTGGGGCGGAGTTGACCTTGGAGTGCTTTGCACGGCTGTCGCAAGTGGCCACTGGCCTCAT
>JACIZP010000134.1 GCA_014359355.1 Calditrichota bacterium
CCCGTACCAACGAGGCGGTCTTGGAGATGGTGTTCAAGGCGCAGGTGCAAGTGGCGCCTCCACCGCCGGTGCGCCGCATGCCGGCCCAGCTGAGCGCCGTACACGCTGCTACTACCGGTATGGGCTTGCGTCAACCCGCAGGACCGGAAGGGGCGCCCGAGCCTGGCAAGCGCCAGCCGATCAGAGTCGGCGCAAAGGTAGGTCGCAATGACCCCTGCCCATGTGGCAGCGGCAAGAAATACAAGAAATGCTGCGGAGCGGGCATGCATTGACCACTTTCGGGCATGAAGGTTGCAAGCTTTGGGGGCGGGCACAACAAAGGTCTTGTATTTGGCCGGATTTCTTATATATTTGAAAGCGGGTTCAGTGTCCCCCCACCTCCGTAGCAATGGCGAAAGGGCGTGCCATCGAAAGGTTAGTTGAAATCCTGGTGTACATCATGAGCGAGGCGCGGGGCAGTGGCTTCGGGGTTGAGCGCCTGCGAAGCCTGTCCGGCGACTTGCTCAAGCAGGGATACACGGAGAGCGAAATCGACCTTGCCTTCTCCTGGCTGTTCGAGAAGGCGGGCTGCAACTATGAGAACCTCAGCGCCATCCGCACTCCCATGTCGCTGTACCGCGTGCTGCATGCCGCAGAAAAGATGGTCATTAGGCCGGAAGCGTACAGTTATCTCCTGCAGTTGCGGCAACTTGGCCTGATCGACGACCAGCAGCTGGAAGAAGCTATCGAGCGGGCCATGCAGATGGGCGTGAGCCCCGTGGATACCGAAGACATCAAGGAGATTGCCGCCACCGTCATGTTCGACGCCGACTCGTTCACCGGCGGGTATCTGTTCAATGACACGCACATGGGCAATTGAGCCCCGTGAAGCGGACAGGGCATGGCAGGTGACAAGAAATCCCTGGTAGTTGTCGAGTCCTTTGCCAAGACCAAGACCATCAACGCCTTCCTGGGCGAGCAGTTCACGGTCCTCCCTTCGGCTGGGCACGTGGTGGACTTGCCCAAGACGAAGCTTGGCGTGGATATCGACAACGGCTTTGAGCCGCAATACAGGCCTCTGCGCGACCGGCAGAAGGTGGTAAGACAGCTCAAAGAGGCGGCTGCAGAGGCTGAGCAGGTCATTTTGGCCACCGACCCGGACCGCGAAGGCGAGGCTATCGCCTGGCACCTGGCCGAGATCCTCAAAAAAGCCAACCCCCATATCTCGCGCATCACCTTCAACGAGATCACCCGCGACGCGGTACTGCGCGCCTTGGAGAGCCCGCGTGCCATCGATCTGAACCTGGTGGAGGCGCAGAAGGCGCGACGAGTCATGGACCGGCTCGTCGGCTACCAGGTGGGTCCAATTCTCTGGCGCACGGTCTGCGCCGGTCTGAGTGCCGGCCGGGTGCAGTCGGTGGCGCTGCGCCTCATCTGCGAGCGGGAGGAGGAGATCGAGGCGTTTGTCCCGCAGGAGTACTGGCTCATTGACGGGACGTTTCAGGGGCGCCGTACTGCGCCGTTTACGGCGCGTCTCACCAAGGTTGCCAATGAAAAGCCGCACATCCCCGACGAGCAGTCGGCAGTGACACTGGTGAAGGACATCCGACGCCAGGAGTGGACGGTCAAGGATATCCGGAAGAACGAGGTACAGCGGCAACCTGCGCCGCCATTCACCACAAGCACTCTTCAACAAGACGCAGCCCGGCGCTTCGGCTTTTCCACCAAGAAAATCATGGCCATTGCCCAGCAGCTGTACGAGGGCATAGAAATCGGTCCTGGAGGGCCGGTAGGCCTCATCACCTACATGCGCACCGACTCGGTGCGGGTGGCGGACGAGGCAGTGAGGGAGGCGCGCGACTTCATCGCCAACAACTTCGGTGTCGAGTACCTTTCGCCGCAACCGCGGCACTTTGCCGCACGCAGGGGAGCCCAGGATGCACACGAGGCCATTCGCCCGACTTCCGTGAAGCGTACCCCTCGGGCGCTGCGCAAGTACCTCAGTGAGGAGCAATTTCAGCTCTATGAGTTGATTTGGCAGCGATTTGTGGCGAGCCAGATGGCCCCCGCCCGCCTGCTGCAGACGACCGTGGACATCGTGAGTGGCAACGACGAAATGTACCTGTTCCGGGCAACCGGCTCGGAGGTTCTCTTCCGAGGCTATCTGCAGGCCTATGAGGAGGCGCCGCGCGAGGAAGAGGATGCGGAGCGCGAACCGACCACCAAGGTGCCAGAGGAGCTGACAGTGGGCGAGCGGCTGATCCTCTTGGACGTTACCCCGAGCCAGCACTTCACCAAGCCACCACCGCGCTACACGGAAGCCAGCCTGGTGAAGGCGCTGGACAGTCTGGGCATTGGCAGGCCCAGCACCTATGCGGTCATCGTGAGCACCATTCTGGAGCGGAACTATGTGGAGAAGCGGCAGCGACAGTTGGTGCCCACCGAGCTGGGCCGCACGGTCAACAGAATCCTGGTGGCCAACTTCCCGGACATCTTCGAGGTCAAGTTCACGGCGCGCATGGAAGCGGAGCTGGATGAGATCGAGGGCGGCAAGAAGAACTTCCGGCAGGTAGTGGAGGGATTCTACGGGCCCTTCCGGCGGGCCTTGGCCGCAGCAGAAGGCAGGCAGCTCGAGATCCGGGAGAGCCTGCAGCAGAAGACAGAAGAGCACTGTCCGATCTGTGGGAAGGAGCTGGTTATCCGCTGGGGACGGCACGGGCGCTACATGGCCTGCTCTGATTACCCGCGCTGCCGCTTTTCCAAGAACATTGAGCAGGAAGGCGTGGCCAGCACGGAGAGGTGCGACCTGTGCGGCAGCCCCATGGTGATCAAGACCAGTCGCTTCGGGCGCTTTTTGGCCTGTTCCGCGTACCCGAACTGCAAAAACGCCAAGCCGTTCAAAATCGGTGTGAAGTGCCCAAAGCCCGGTTGTGACGGCGAGGTGGTGGAGCGCAAGTCCCGACGCGGGCGCACATTCTACGGCTGTAGCCGCTACCCCGCATGTGATTTCGTCTCCTGGCAGGAGCCTGTTACCGGGCCGTGTCCCTCCTGCGGGAACAATGTGCTGTACAAGAGGTATACGAAGACAAAGGGAACGGTCCTCCACTGCCCACAGTGTGAACAGGATTTTGCGGCGGACCTTGTAGGGTCGCCGAGCGCGATATCTTCTGATGACTGACGACCTTCGTACTCTCGCCATGCAGTTTGCGCGTTACCTGCAGCAGGTGCGGCACTACTCGCCGCACTCGGTGGCGGCCTACCGTACGGACCTCGCGCAGTTTTGCGACTTTGTGGGTGAGATGCTGGACGGCGCAACCCCTTCGGTGCACCAGGTGGAGCGCGGCTTTTTCCGTGCCTACATGGGCCGTTTGGCCAGGCGCGGCTACAGCCCGCGCAGTGTGGGGCGCAAGCTGGCGGCGTTGCGCGTCTTCTTCCGCTATTTGGTGGAACAGCAGATCCTTCCTGCAAATCCCACCGTGGGGCTACGCGCACCGCGCGCCGACAAGAGGATCCCCAAGCATCTCCCCGTCAAGGCGGTGCTCAATGCCCTTGACTTGCCTGAGGAGGACAACCCGCAAGGGCTTCGTGATCGGGCTATTCTCCAGCTTTTCTATGCCACGGGCGTGCGCCTGGGCGAGTTGGCCGCTCTGGATGTGGATGACGTGGACTTTGCCAATGGGGTGATCAAGGTCATGGGCAAGGGAGCAAAAGAGCGGGTGATACCCCTTGGATCGGCCACTGCCGAGCTGCTGCGTCACTACCTGCAACGTCGGGGCGAGCTCGTCCGGGAGGGGCTGCCGCGCTGCGCGGCGCTCTTTCTCAACGCCCGCGGCGAACGATACTCCAGGAGCGGTATCGCGCGGACCGTGCGGCGGTACCTCGGCCAGGTGTCAGAAAGCGGTGCGCGCAATCCGCATGTGCTCCGCCATTCATTTGCCACCCATCTTTTGGATGCCGGGGCAGACCTGTTGGCGGTCAAGGAGCTGCTGGGCCATTCGCGCCTGTCTACGACGCAGGTGTACACGCACGTCTCGGCCGAGAGGATGAAGAGCATCTACCGTCAGGCGCATCCCCGAGCCGAGCGGTGCGAGCGGGAGTAGACGCAGATGGCTGACATTCACCAGCGCCTGGGGGAGCGAGGAGCCGCAGACAGGAGCAACGGGGGCGCGCTTCGTCCTTGGCCTATGGCTTCGGACCCACGGGCCCGCTGCGCGACGTATTGTTGGCTTTCTGGAGTCAGGTGGTGCAAGAGACCGGGATGAGTCTGGACCAGTGAACCTGGACGGGCGGTGTTTTTGGGTGAGTTTTCGTGCGCTTTGAGGCTATGGTGAAGGCAGTACCTCCGTTAATCTCAAACCATGGGAGGAGCCTATGAGAATCAACATCACTGCGCGGCACTTCAACGCGTCGGATCGTCTGAAGCAGTACACGGAGAAGGAGGTGAGGCGCCTCAAGCGGTATTATGATGGCATCCTCAACTGCGATGTCATCCTGGATTGGGAGAAACAGGCACAAGTGGCGGAGATTGTCCTCCATGTGTACGGCACCAAGTTGACCGTGCGGGAAAAGAGTGAGGACATGTACAAGTCCATTAATCTTGCGGTGGACAAGTTGGAGCGGCAACTGAAGAAGTACAAAGGGAAGCTGCACACCTTCGACAATACACGGGCACGTGATTTGATTGCCGAGTAGCTCCACAACAGGGGCTGCCTGGTCCCGGGCAGCCCCTTTGCTATTGAGTGCTGGGCAACGTTACCATCGTACGGTGGATGAAGCATGGCCGAACTCACAGTCGAAACTCTCTTCGAAGAGAACAAAGAAACGCTGCACTTGCAGCTGTTGAACCACCGGGGGAGCTTTGGCAAAGTGATCAGGGAAGGCGAGCTCCATCGCCCGGGCTTGGCACTGACCGGCTTCACGGACGTGTTCACCTACCAGCGGGTGCAAATCCTTGGCAACACCGAGCTGGCCTACCTGGAGACCCTCTCGGAGGCGCAGCGCCGCCAAGCTATCGAAAAGGTCCTCTCCTTCGACATCCCCTGTATCATCATCACCGACAACAACAAGCCACCGAAAGTCTTGCTGGCGATCGCGGACAAGAGGCAGATCAGCATCTTCGGCACGCCTCACAACACCACGACGCTCATTCATTTATTGGGCGACTATCTGGATATGAAGTTCGCGCCCAAGGTGACCATTCACGGCTCCCTGGTGGATGTGTTTGGCGTGGGGATGCTGTTCACCGGCCGGAGTGGCATCGGCAAGAGCGAAGTGGCGCTGGACTTGGTGGAACGCGGCCATCGACTGGTCGCCGACGACGTGGTGCACATCACCCGCGCTGCAAAAGGGACCCTGATCGGCACCAGCGACGAGCAGCTGCGCGACCATGCCGAGGTGAGGGGCCTGGGCATCATCAACGTGCGCCACATGTTTGGCATCCGGGCGGTGCGCCTGCGTAAGAGGGTGGAAGTCCAGGTCGATCTCCAGGAGTGGTCGGAAGAGACCGACTATGAGCGCGTGGGCATCGATCAAGAGACGACCACTATCCTGGACACCGAGATCCCGCTGGTGCGGCTGCCGATTATCCCCGGCAAGAACATCACGGTCATCGCCGAGGTGATAGCCCTTCACCACTTGATGCGCATCAGGGGCTACAAGACGGCGGAGGTCTTTAACCAGAGGCTCATCGAGCGCATGCGCCGCGCCAGCAGCTACCCCTACTCTCCGGAAAAGGATTACGAATAGGCGGAACCCATGGTCACGTGCGTATTAGTCACCCACGGCCCAGTGGCCGACGCCCTTGCCAAGGCGGCGCAGTCGGTCATGGGCGACATCCCAGGGGTGTATGCTTTGTCCATATCACCCCTATCCCTGGAGACCATTGTGCAGAAGCTGGAGGAGATGGCGGGCAGCCCGGAGGCGCAAGAGGGGATGCTCATCATGGCC
>JACIZP010000135.1 GCA_014359355.1 Calditrichota bacterium
GTGTACGGCCCCCCGCACGGCACATCGCTGGCCACGTAGGGGAAATCGGCTTCAAGCACTGTTCCCGGACTCACGAGCATGTCGTGGGCCCACCAGCCGCCGTTGCACCCCCAACCCTTGGTGTTGCAGGAGACTAAGTACTGCTCGGAGAGGTCGGTGAGCAGGGACTGTTTTATCAGCAGTACGGATTCAAGAGAGGCGATGGTACCAAAGGCCCAGCAGCTGCCGCAGCCATCCTGGTCGCGCACCGGGCTGACGCCGTTATGCTGCCGCCAGTCCCAGGAAGAAGGGAGGGCGACGCGTTCCTCAACGGCGCGCAAGGGCGCGGGCCGCACCGCGGTCAGGGAGCGCTGTCGGGCCGTCTTGCGCCAATCGGGTGCTTCACGTAACCCACAGAGTTGGTCCAGGGTAAAGCTCAGTGCAGGGTTGGCGCCCACGGTGAAGGAGTAACGGCCGGTGGCCAGCTCCGTCTGCAGGCGCTGGAGCTGTGCTTCGATCTGCGCCTGGGTCAGCTGCTGGGCAAGGAGGGCGCTGCACGTCAGCAGCAGGGCAAAGAGCACAAAGAGGGTGCGTCGCATGGTTCCACCTCCACTACTTGAGCTGCGAAGCAACAGATCCGGCCCTCTACCTGGGGGCGCCGAGGCCTCCATGGTACAGGCTAAAGGCGCTTCCCGCGGCCGGCCTGGTCACTTGACCACGATGCGCACGGTGAAGGTATCGGCTGGCGCCTCTTTCTCCCATGGCCGCCGGTACACCAGGCGCAGGGTCGCCACTCCATTCTTCACTGCCTTGAAGCGGAAGGTAAAAGTGCCCGGTGCTCCCATGAGATTAGAGCGGGGCACGTACTCTACCTCTTTCGCCTGCGCAATGGTGGCAGAGTCTACTTCGGCTACCTCCCAGGTGAATCCGGTGGTCGGGTTTCCCTCCAAAGCGAGGGTGATTTCCTGGCCCTGGCGCAGGCGCACTTCTCTGCCATGGTCGGCCTTGGTGAGCAGCGTTCGTTCCCCCTGGCTGTTGCACCTGCCAAGGGCAACAGCTATGATGAGAATGGCACACAGGCGCATGGTGCGCTCCTTTTTCCAAGGGCTGCCCGATTGATTATCGGCAGGCACTGGGGCCTCCGCCCTGCCTCAAACATCTTTACAGGTGCCATTGCCAGGCCGTCTGCGGCTGGCAACTTGGGGTGATGGCCTTGGCCGGCGGTACTTGCCCGCCGCTTCCCATCCTGTTCACGCCGGGCTGAGGTCCCAGGCGATGAACCTCTTGTGGTTATTGTACGCAATTCCGGGGGCAATGTCAAGCGAAAAGTGGAGCAAAGCGACCCCTGGGTTGTCGAAGACCCGGGGAGACCCCCACAGCACCTCATGATGTGCCGGGCCGGACGTCGGGCGGAGCGTGAGCCGGACACTCGGCACACCGCAAGGACTGCAGATTTTTCCTTGCATTCTTTGGCAGCGATTCTTATATTGCACAGAGCCTGAACCAAGGAGGAAATGGCGCCATGAAGACCAGGAGGCTGGTCCTACTGGCCGTCGTGCTTGGCCTGCTGACCAGCGGCTGCGGCCGTAGCGCGGACTTGATCATCGTCAATGGCAAGGTCTGGACGGTCAACGCGCGACAGCCGCTCGCCGAGGCGGTGGCTGTGCAGGACGACAAGATCGTCGCCGTGGGGAACACCGCGGACATCCTCGCTCGGCGGGACAGCCGGACCACCGTGATCGATGCTCAGGGCAGGCTGGTGATGCCCGGGTTCAACGACGCCCACCTGCACTTTAGGAGTGGCGGTGCCGCCTTGCTGCAGGTAGTGCTGGATGGCTGTCGGGCGCCTGAAGAGGTGCAGCAACGGGTGGCCGCCAAGGTGGCCGAGCTTGGCCCTGGGCAGTGGGTCACCGGACGCGGCTGGGACCACACGCTGTTCAACAAAGGCGTGTGGCCCGACAAGAGCCTGTTGGACAAGGTCAGCCCCGACAATCCGGTCTATCTGACAAGGGTCGATGGGCACGTGGGGTGGGCGAACTCTTTGGCTTTGGCGCGCGCCGGCATCACCCGCCAGACACCCGACCCACCTGGCGGTCAGATCGTAAGGGACCCTTCGACCGGCGAACCTACGGGTATCCTCAAAGAGGCCGCCTCTTCCTTGGTAGCACGCGTCGTACCCCCGCCCACCGCCGAGCAGGAACGAGAGGCCGTGCGCAAGGCGCTCGCTGAGGCCAGGCGGCTGGGGGTGACGTCCGTCCAGGACAATTCGGGCGTCTCGTCAGTTGGCTTGTACAGGGAGTTCCTGGAGCGTGGCGAGCTGACAGTCCGCGTCACCGAGTGGTTGGACTTTGGCCTTGCGGCGCAACCCGCTCTCCTGCAGAAGGTCTACCGCGAGAATCTGCGTCTTTGCGACGGGCGCTACCTGCGCCTTGGCTTGCTCAAGGGCTTTGTCGACGGCACCCTGGGCTCCCGCACCGCCTACTTCTTTGAAGGCTACCAGGACGAGCCCGCGAATGTGGGCATCCCGCAGATTGACCAGGAAAAACTCACCGCCATGGTGTGCACCGCCGATAGCCTTGGTTTTCAAGTGGGGCTACACTGCATCGGCTCGCGCGCCAACTGGATGGCCCTCAACGCCTTTGAGGAGGCGCAGGGGCGTTTCGGCGTACGCGACCGCCGGCATCGCCTGGAACACGCGCAGGTGCTGAGGCTGGTGGACATTCCGCGACTGGCTGAGCTCGGCGTCATCGCTTCCATGCAGCCGACGCACTGCACCTCGGACATGCGGTGGGCGGAACAGCGCATCGGCCACGAGCGCTGCAAAGGTGCCTATGCCTGGCGACGCATCCTCGATGCTGGCGGCAAAATCTGCTTCGGCACCGACTGGCCCGTGGAACCGCTCGATCCCATGCGCGGCCTCTATTCCGCAGTCACCAGGCAAAGCATCGACACTCACGAGCCCCCAGGGGGATGGTTTCCCGACCAGCGATTGACCATCGAGGAGGCCATCTACCTCTACACGCTCGGCGCGGCCTTTGCCGAATTCCAAGAACAGGCGAAAGGGTCCATCGAGCCTGGCAAGTATGCGGACATTATTGTCTTGTCAAAGGACCTGCTGTCGATTCCTCCCGAAGAGATACTCACCACTGAGGTGGTGCTCACCATTGTCGGCGGAAAGGTCGTGTACCAGAAGAACTAAGCGAATGGGAGACGCAAAGATGGACCACAGGCATGCAGCAAAGAGGGTGGCATTTATTCTGATCGCGACGCTGGCTGCTTTGCAACTGACGGCCCAGGAACTCCCCAACGGAGAGACCGCCAAATCCTACGTGACCTACTTGGCCAGCGACGCCTTGCAAGGGCGGGATACGGGCACGCCGGGCTTTGAGAAGGCGGCAGCCTGGGTGGCTGCGCATTTCCGCGAATGGGGGCTACAACCGGGCGGCGACCACGGCAGCTACTTTCAGGAGTTTCCCTTGGAATTTTATCAGGCCGACATCGAAGTGCCCACGCTCAAAGTGGCCGGGCGGAGTTTTTCCTTCCAGGAGGAGGACTTTCGCGTGATGGCCTATTCGGGCGGAGGCAAAGTC
>JACIZP010000136.1 GCA_014359355.1 Calditrichota bacterium
CCTTGACGGAAAAAATCTTGGCGTGTGCTGGGCCGAGTGCCCGGGAGGCGTAGAGGAATGTCTGGGCCTCGGCGATAAAAGGCAGCTCCTCCACGCCACGCTCGCGCAACACGTGATGGAACTCCAGCGCGCCGCCGGTGCGCCCTGGGTTCAGCACCACGATCTGGTGAGGCTTGATGTGCGGCGCGCAGACTTCAGCCATGTAGCGATGGCCAGTAGCGGGCACCACTACCATCAGCACATCCACCCCCTCTAAGCACTCGGCGACATCGGTAGAGGCCACGGCCACTTTGCCAAAGCCTTTCACTTCGCCCTCTAACCGGATGCCGCCCCTCTCCTGGACCGGCTGAATGCGTCGCCTTCCGCGGTTGAAGAGGTTGACCTGGAATCCCATGATGGCCAGGTGCCCAGCCATGGCCAATCCCCCATGACCCGCGCCGAGCACACAGAACTTGAGCTCCTTGGGGTCTTTGGCGAGCATGGCCTTCAGGTAGGCCCGGCGTCGGCCGTCCATATCGGAGGCGTCACGATTCATACTCATGTCCTCCCTCTGTCGTGAAACGGTCGCTTTCTCCAGGCCAACCGGCGGCCTGTACTTTGAGCTAATAGGGCAAGTCGATCAACCCATGCCAGGGTCCCCTCCGGAGAAGATGCGAGGTCTTCGCCTTCTCAGCATGCCCGCTACTCCGTGCTCGACACCTGGGCCGATCGGTTTGCCCTTTTCCCTGCTGTGTGCGTCATCGGCAGGGCAGCTATGGCTGCTGGCGCTCCATCATCTTCATCATGTCTTTCATGCTGGGGCCCTTGGGCTTCGCCTTCTTGGGGTCAAAAAGGTCATCCGCCAGGCCGGTGTTGACCTTCGCCGAGGTCACGCGCGTCGTACTCGCCAGCTTGCCTTCAAAGTAGACTTCCGTGCGGTAGGGGATCTCAAAGTCTTTGTGCACGGCGCGAAAGTCAGAGCACTGCATGCTCATCGACTTTCCCATCCCCTCGACCTTTCCCTCGGCCTTGACGAGGAGGAAGAAATCCTTGTCAATCCACAACTTGGAGAAAGGCGACCCTTCCTTCGGTGTGCCTTGCACAACATAGCAGGCGCGGCCGTTCACCTTCTCCTCGCCCACCACGCGCGCGTCGGTGGTGAAACGATCCCACCATTCCTGGTCGCTCGCGTACTTCTCGCCTTCCTCCCGCGACACCTTCTGAGTGCCCATCATGGGGGAGACCAGCCAGTAGTCTTTACCGTCGCCGATGACAATGGTCTCCATCTTGCCCATGCCTGGCCCGAGCTCTGTCTGCACCTCGGCCCGGGACTTTTCTCCCTTGGTGTAGATCGTCATCTGCGACTGCATCTTCCCCTGTTCAGTGATGTTCTCCGTCACCTGCTGCAGGGTCAGGTCCTTGATCTCGGCCTGCAGGCGCTCGTGACGAGCGCGGGCCTGCTTGACCAGCTCTGCCCAGTCGATGGCCGTGGCCACCCCGGCTATTGCTGTGCACAAACCCAGGGCGACAGCAATCATCACGCTGCGGTTCTTCATGGTTCCCTCCGCGTTAACTGAAAAACATGCGCCATGGTTCTTCCCCCGGCAGAAGGAAGGTCACGGCCTTAACGTGGCGCAGCAAGGCCCGCCTTCGTGATACAATATAGGCCTATGAGCGGAGAAAGTCAAACGGTTTTTGCGGGCATCGCTATGGTTAAGTTGGAAGATTGGGAAGGCAACCGTCTCGAGGGTCACATGTAGCCGTAAGCAACATCACGGATCCGCAGAGCAAGAGCGAGGTTCGCTTCTAACTCGGGGGGTCAACTCTTCACATCGGCAAACCCTGCCTGTGTTGGAACTGATGGCCTTTCTCCTGTTCGGCACAAGCGAAAGACGACCGCGCGTTTGTTCTCCCCCCACTTCATCAAGAGGGACCGCCAGATTGCAGCCGCGGCCGCTTGGCTTCGCCACCCGGCGTGCAGGATGCGCGACTCCTGCCGCGCGTCACAACACAGCGTCTGTGGGAGGGCGGGACACGGCCCGCTTGGCATGCAGGCCACGGCTGCGCACTGCTTCTTCCATCACCCTTTCCAGGCGTCCCCGCACTTCGACCAGCACCAGCTCGTCGCCATCCATGGCAATAACAAACAGGGCATCCAGGCGCTCCTTGCGCAGATGCGCCAGGACCATGGTCGCCTCTTTCCGGCCCCTGACCTTGACAATCGGCTCATAGCCCCGCCGGGTGAGGCTTCGCTCCACGGACTTTATCGCCCCGGCCTGTTCACCGCAGTCACGCAGCTGATAGATGCCCACCTGCACGCTGCGGATATCCAGCAGCAACGCCGCCGCTTCATCCCCGGAAGAGGCCAAGTGAGCGATTGCTCCGGTCAGCCACAGAGAACCGGGCCCTAGGCTGAGCTGGAAGACCGTCCTCACCTCTCTGGCGCCTGAGGAGCGGAGGACCGTGTCGCGCACATGGCGGAAATTCCAGTCAACGTCTGCACA
This sequence comes from Calditrichota bacterium, assembly GCA_014359355.1. Lineage (NCBI taxonomy): Bacteria > Pseudomonadati > Calditrichota > Calditrichota bacterium. The sequence continues at coordinate 2,484 of JACIZP010000136.1, forward strand.
TCCGGCCACCAGAAGTGCCGCCAGCGGCAACAGCAAACATTTGCGGACTATGCCCATGCGGTCCTCCCGCCTACTTGGGCCGCTCGCTCGTCTTCACGCCTTCAAGTGCCGGGATGTCCAGCTTCTTGCCCAACTTCCCAATGGCCTCCATGTCGATTTCCCCCACGATGTTGACGAAGGCCGCCTCCCCTCCTGGCTCCACGGCCATGACCAGCAAGCCAAGGATCTTTTCGCCCTCCATCTTGAGATAGACGTGGGCGGTCTCCCCCCTGCGGTCCTTGGCGCGGACCACCTTCTCCCAGCGCTTCTTGGCCAGCTCCTGCTCGATCTTGGCGATTTGTGGCTGCAGAGCAAGAGCCGTGACGCTGTCGGTTCCGAAAGTGTTCACTCGCACCAAGAGCAATTTGGACAGCGTTCTCGCGAGTGCTTCGTCCTCCTCGCCAGCAGCCTTAGCCACCAGGCGCAGGAGTGGACCGCGGATGTAAACCTCGACGATCTCTTCGCCTTCGCTTGGGATGGGAAGCTGGGAAAAGTCCACGTAGCCAGGATGCTTCCTGAGCTCTTCGTCTTCCTGAGCAAGCAACGGTATTACGCCTACCGCCAGGGCAACTCCCAGAGCGGCAAGCAAACTCGATCCTCTGATCATTGGATTCCCTCCTGTGTCAACACGCCGAAGGCAGTCGAGACGCCCCGTTTCAGCGGTTCAACCACCTGCGACGGCAGGACCTCTTCTTGCAAAGTGCGTTCGGTGAGCCTGAGCGCGTGGTTGACGTAGGCAAACGCCAGCTCCACATCGTGACGCGCGCGAACCACTTGCTCAGGGCTGTAGGCGGACTCCTCCGGTTGCGGCGGCAGAGCCGGACGGCGGATGACCAAGAACAGCGCCACTGCTGCGGCAGCTCCCGCCAAGGCCAGTCGCCAGGCGAGGCGCGGACGCAGTGCCAACACTCGTTTGCGCGCCGGCTGGGCCCTCCCTGGCAGCGGCAGGCGTTCCATCACGCCTTCAGGGCATGAAAGCACGGGCAAGGTGCGCAGACTGGCGCGGAGGGCCGCGTTCGCCTCCAGCTCGGCGCGACAGCGCGGACAGGTGCGCAAGTGCCTCTCCACCTCGCGCCGCTCTCGCCGCGTGAGCTCCCCGTCGAGGTAAGCATCGAGCATGGGACCTGGATGTTTTCGAGGAGCCGTCTGCCTCATCTTCTGACCTCCTCGGCCATCTCCCCGAGGGCCGCGCGCAGCTGTTTGCGTCCGCGATGAATGTACACCTTGACCGAATTGATGGGTATGCCCAACGCCGCGCTTATCTCCTCGTACCTCATGTCCAGCAGTTCACGCATGATGATGATACTCCGCAGGCGAGGGGGAAGGCGTCGAATCCCCTCCTCCAGGCAATCCCTCAGCTCCTGGCGTTCCGCCACGCTGTGTGGATCGTGTTCAACCTCCTGGGTAGGAACTGCCTTCGTGGCCTCGCCAAGCTCCTCATCGCTCACCACTGCGCGCTCCGCCTTGTGCCGCCGCAGGGTGTCGATGCACAAGTTGTGCGTGACCCGCATGAGCCAGGCCTTCAGGGTCGGCTTGCGGATAGCATCGAAATGCTGCCAGGCGCGCAGCAGCACCTCCTGCGTCACATCCTCGGCGTCCGGACGGTTTCCGAGGAAGTAGTACGCCTGGCTGTAGATGCGATCCTTGTACGCCAGAACCGCTGTTGTGAAGTGCGCCTGTCTCATCGGGCCTCACCTCTCAAGACGCAGGAGGCGCGAGATTGTTACAGTCCGAGGAACTTTATTGCTAAACCAGACACGGCGATGATCGCCCCGGCAAGGGCATGCGAGAAGCGCTCCAAGCCCGCCGTCTTCACGGAGAGCAGACCGCGGGCCAGCAGCCCGACGATGGTGAGCATGGTCAGGACGGTCACCGTGCCGAACACGGCGGTGACGCCTACCACCGCAGTCCAGTGGTGCCCAGCTGCCGGGTACATGAGGAGCGGAATGAGTGGCTCACAGGGGCCGAGCACAAAAATGATGAACAACACCCAGGGCGTGACCTGGCCTTCCCCTTGGTGGAGGTGACCATGCCCG
>JACIZP010000137.1 GCA_014359355.1 Calditrichota bacterium
CATCCCTTGCCGCGGCACAGCGCAGAAATGAGCGGCGAGGCCTGGAATGCACGATGGTTTCCCCTGCCGGGCACCAGCTGGATGTTCTTGTGAGCATATCTCCTGTGGAGCACGAGGGGAACCGCGCGGTCTTGGTTGTCGCCACCGACATCAGCGAACAGAAGAGGTCCGAGCGCACCCTTCGCGACGTCGAGGCGAAGTACCGGACGCTTGTGGAGCAGTCGCCCTTCGGCGTGGCTCTGCTATCCTTGCAGCCATTGCAACTCCTGCTGGCCAACGAGGCGCTCGCGCGCATTCTTGGCTGTGCTCCGGAAAGGCTCTTAGGCATGCGCGGCGAGGATCTTATCGCCCACGTGCACCCGGACGACCGCGCCCGCATTCAGGCATCCCTGGGGAACGCCTCCGCCGCTGAACCCCGTCGCCACGGCATCGTCCGTGTCATCGACGTGGATGGCGGCCTCCACCACATCGAATGCGAGGTGAGGAGGGTCACCATCGGGGGCATTCCCTTGCTGGAGTTTACCGCAATCGACATCTCCGAGAGGCTTCGGGCGGAGGCTGCACTCCGCGAGAGCCAAGAGAGGTACCGTGCCGTGGTCGAGGACCAGACCGAACTCATTTGCCGGCGCTCGGCTGACGGCACCATCCTCTTCGTGAATGAGGCCTACTGCCGCTACTACGGCAAGCAAGCCGAAGAACTGGTCGGCACCAAGTTCCTGCCTACCATGCCTGAGCACCAGCTCCGAGAGGCGCAGGATCACTTTGCGGCCCTGCGCCCCTCGCGGCCGACGCTCACCCACGAACACATCGTGCTCAACGCCAAAGGCGAGCAGCGTTGGATGCAATGGACCACCCGCGCTTTCTTCGACCGGCGTGGGCGCTTAACCGGGATGCAGGCGGTGGGGCGCGACGTCACGGAGCAGAAACGTGCCGAACAGACGGCAAAGGAAAGAACCGAAGACCTTGCCCTTGTCGCGCGCATCAACGGCGCGATTGCGGCCGGCGCCGGCATTCACCGGGTGCTGCACATCTGCGCGCAGGGCCTCATGCGCAGCTTCGGCTGCACGATGACTACCATCTTGTTGCGCAGCGAGGACGGACGCTATCTCCTCTGGGACAAGCGGATGCTCACCCGTGCCCAAGCACGGAGGATTGAGGAGGCCATCGGGCGCCCGCTCCCCTCGGTCAAGGTGGACCTGGAGTGTTCGCCTGTCTTGCGCGCCGCGCTTTTCGGCGACCGCCCGCAAGTCCTGGCCGACGAGGAGAAAGCCGACGCGCTCTTGGCGGAGCTGGCCCTCGGGGCGGGCGTAAAGCGTAAGAGTTTTCCTATTCTGCGTCAGCTGCTGGGAATCCCGCCCGCCATCAACATGCCGTTGATCTGCGGTCAGGAGCATGTGGGCGTCATCTCGATTTCGCGGGGTACGGCGTTCAGCGAAGCTGAGGTAGCACGCGTGAGCAATATCGCCGGGGCTCTGGCCTTGGCTATCAAGCATCACACTCTGGAAGATGCGCTGCGACGCAACGAGGAACGCCTTCGCCTCATGGCCACGAACCTAAACGAGGGGTTGGCCGTCATTGAAGACGACAAGCTCGTCTATGCCAACCCTCGCCTCTTGGAGATATTTGGCCTTCCGGCAGAGGGCTTGGAGCCCGCGATGCTCCTCCACTGTGCGGCTCCGGAGGAGCAGGGACGGGTGCGCACGATAGTCGAGGAGGCCCAGCGCCTCGGTCGGCGAGAACTGGAGCTGGAATACTGGATCGTGGCCAAGGACGGGAGCCGCAAGTTTGTCCGCAGCCGGTACGTCCACTGCAAGGATCGCGGCAAGGTCAGGACGTACCTGATCGCAAGCGATCTGACCGCACATCGCCTGGCAGATGCCGAGCGGGAGCGTCTCATCGGGCAGCTCTTGCAGACGCTCAGTGAGGTCAAGACGCTCACAGGCTTGCTGCCCATCTGTCCGTCATGCAAGAAGATTCGAGACGACAAGGGGTACTGGCACCAGGTTGAGGCCTACCTCAGCGCGCACACTTCCGCCCAGCTCGACTATGCGTTGTGCCCGGAGTGCGCGGGTAAAGCATATGAGCAGAGCGGACAGGAGAAAGCTGCGAACAGCCGCGGCCGCAGAGGAAGGCGCACCCCACCACTAGCCAGTGCGAAGCAGAGATGAACGAGAAACTGATCACCACCAACCGCAAGGCAAGGCACGACTACATCATCCTGGAGACGGTCGAGGCAGGCATCGCCTTGCAGGGCACAGAGGTGAAATCGCTCAGAGCCGGGCGCGCCAACCTCAAGGACAGCTACGCTGCGATCAAGGACGGGGAAGTGTGGCTCTTCCATGCTCACATCAGCCCCTACGACCACGGCAGCGTGTACAACCATGACCCGGTGCGGCCACGCAAGCTGTTGCTTCATCGCCAGGAGATTCGGCGCCTGACCAGCAAAGTTCAGGAGCGAGGACTAACGCTTGTGCCCTTGCGGATGTACTTCAAGAAAGGCCGGGCCAAAGTGGAGCTTGCCCTGGCGCGCGGCAAACGCCAGTATGACCGCCGCCAGGACATCACACGCCGTGATGTTGAACGGGATACGCAACGAGAACTGAAGGAAAAGTACCGGATCAAGCTGTAACCAGAGGCTGGGATGAGAACGGAACAGAACAACGCGTACGAGGTTCTGAAGCAACGAGGCTTTGTCTCTCAAGTGACTGACGAAGCTGCAGTCCGCGCCATGTTCGAGGCGGGTCAGGTGACATGCTACATAGGCTTCGACCCCACTGCGGACAGCCTGCACGTGGGCAGCCTGCTGCCCATTATGGCGCTGGTACATGTGCAGCGGGCCGGTCATCGCCCTATTGCCGTGATCGGCGGCGGCACTGCCATGGTGGGCGACCCCAGCGGCAAGACTGAGATGCGGCAGATGTTGAGCAGAGAGCGCATCCACAGCAACGGCTTGGCGATACGGGCGCAACTGGATCGCTATCTGCATTTCTCCGATGGTGGCGCCATCGCGGTAGACAACTACGAGTGGCTGTCGCCGCTCAACTACATCGAGTTTCTGCGCGACATCGGCCGCCACTTCAGCGTAAATCGCATGTTGACGGCGGAAGCCTATCGTCAGCGGCTGGAGACCGGCCTATCGTTCATCGAGTTCAACTACCAGATTCTCCAGGCGTACGACTTTCTCGTCCTGTTCCGGCGCTACGGCTGCACCTTACAAATGGGTGGGGACGATCAATGGGGCAACATTCTTGCAGGAGTCGACCTCATTCGCCGTTTAGAATCCGCCCAGGTGGAGGGCGTGACTTTCCCGCTGCTCACCACCGCCACCGGCGAGAAGATGGGCAAGACAGCGCGCGGGGCAGTGTGGCTTGATCCGCGCAAGACGTCGCCGTATGAGTTCTACCAGTACTGGGTCAACGTCGACGACCGCGACGTGGCGAGGTTCTTAGCCTATTTTACCCTCCTCCCGCTCCAGGAGATCGAGCAGATACAGGGCCTTGCAGGGGCGGACCTGAACTTGTGCAAGGTCGTCTTGGCCTATGAGGCAACGAAAATCACGCACGGCGAGGAGGAGGCACGCCGCGCCTTTGGCGCCGCTTCAAGTGCCTTCGGCGCGCGGATCATCCCTGCTGAACTTTTGCCTTCGAGTACCGTACCCCGGGGCGAAGGCATAGCTTCCGAAGAGGCGATTCCCACAACGGCCATCGCCCGCGAACGCCTGGACCAGGGCATCTGGATTGTTGAGCTGTTGACCGAGGTCGGCTTGGCCCGCACACGCAGCGAGGCGCGTCGGCTCATCGAACAGCGAGGCGCCTACCTCAATCAGCAGCCCATCGACTCCCTCGAACTCAGAGTCGGTCACGAACACTTTACCGAGGGGATGCTCATGCTGCGGGCCGGCAAGAAACGCTATCATCGCCTGGTGCTGGCGTGAGGCCTGCCGGAGGGCGTAAGGATGGTCAGACGGTGGCACAAGACCGAGATCGAGCTCCTGCGCGGCGACATCACGGAGATGGCAACCGACGCCATCGTCAACGCCGCCAATGAGCATCTGGCTCACGGCGCGGGCGTGGCTGGCGCGATCGTGCGTAAGGGCGGCCGCATCATCCAGGACGAGAGCAACGCCTGGGTGCGCACCCGCGGTCGCGTACCCACCGGCTCTGCTGCCATCACCACCGGCGGTGCGCTGAAGGCTCGCTACGTGATCCACGCCGTCGGTCCGGTCATGGGGTCAGGCGAGGAGGAGCGCAAGCTGCGCGACGCCACCATCGCCAGCCTGCGCTTAGCTGATGCCCACGGCCTGACGAGCATCGCCTTTCCAGCCATCAGCACCGGCGTATTCGGCTGCCCGATGGAGCTCTGCGCCCGGGCCATGTTGAGCGCGGTGCGGGACTATGTAGCGGGCGCTACTGGCCTCCGGCGCATTGTCTTCTGTCTATGGGACGAGAACGCCTTAGCTGTCTTCTCCTCCCAGCTTGAGGCTCTCATACCGCAGCCGGGGGAAGAGTTTCCGCCACCTCATTGATCCTCGCTCTGGCGGCTTTGCGGTTCTGTCTCCTCAGCTGTCTTCTCCGCGCCTGTTGAGGCAGATTCTTTCGTTTCGCCTTCCGTCTTCCCAGTGGCCTGCTGCTCCTGTGCCTTGCGGTCCTTTTCCGCTTCGTCCACGTAGTTGAGCTTCAGCTCACTGATCATGCGGTCGAGGAACCGGGCCTCGTTATCGGTGAGGTTCCCTTTCGTCTTTGCTTTCAGCATATCCAGCATGTCTATGCTCATTTGGGCCTGCACCAGATCCCGCTCGATCTTGTCGGTGAGCGGATTCTTGAGCTTGCCCATATATTGCATCGCCGAGGTGTGAAACATCATCACCAGATTGAAAAAGAGTGCCTCGAACATCTGCTCACGAGTGAACTGCTCTGCCATGCCATCCCTCCTCTTGCAACCTCCAGATTGTCACCCTGCACGGCCCCCATGCCGCATGCACTGTGATCCGTGTATTGAGACGCTCCATGCCGCACCTCGGGTTCCCATTTGCCTCAGCCGATGTCGGCCAAGCCGTACTTGCCGCGATAGTGCCTGAGGAAGTAGGATCGCACACCCTGGTCTTCACTGTGGAGCAGTTGCGGGTCGCGTGCGGCCAGTGCAAAGGCTTCGTCGCGGGCCTTCAGCAGAATCTCCACGTCGTCGACCAGGTTGGCAATCTTCATCTCGGGCAGGCCATGCTGCTTAGTGCCGAAGAGTTCGCCCGGCCCGCGCAACTTCAGATCGATCTCCGCGATGCGGAAGCCATCGGTCACCTTGGCGATGGTCTCCAGGCGCGTCCGCGCCTCTTCGGAAATGGGCGGATAGGCCAGGAGAATGCAGTACGACTGTTCCGCCCCTCGGCCGACGCGCCCGCGCAGCTGGTGAAGCTGGGGGAGCCCGAACCGCTCAGCATGCTCGATGACCATGATGGTGGCATTCGGGACGTCGACGCCCACTTCGATGACCGTCGTGCAGACCAGTACGCGCAGCTCCCCCCGCTTGAACTCCATCATGGTGCGGTCCTTGTCCTCCTGACGCATGCGCCCATGGAGTAAACCGATTGGCACATCCGAGAACAAGCCGCTGGCAAGCTGCTCAAAGCTCTCGGTGGCGGCTTTCAGGTCGACTTTTTCCGACTCTTCCACAAGCGGAAAGACGATGTAGGCCTGCGCACCTGCCAGGACTTTGTCATGGAGCCACTGATAGACTTCGGGGCGCTTGTCGCTGGTGCGCCAATAGGTCTTGACCAGCTTGCGATCCTTTGGCAGCTCATCCAACACGCTCACGTCCAAATCGCCGTAGACGGTGAGCGAAAGGGTGCGCGGGATGGGGGTTGCCGTCATCACCAGCACGTCTGGGTTTTGCCCCTTGTGCCGCAAGGTGGCGCGCTGCATCACCCCGAAGCGATGCTGCTCGTCAATGACCACAAAGCCCAGGTTGGCGAACTGCACCCCTTCCTGGATGAGCGCATGGGTGCCAACAGCGATATCCACCTTCCCCTGGGCAACGTCCTCCAAGAGCTGCTGGCGAAGGGTTCTGCTTTGCCCGCCAATGAGGAGCTCCACCCGTACCCCAAGGTCGCGGAGAAAATCGCGGATGGTGAGATAGTGCTGTTCGGCCAGGATTTCGGTGGGCGCCATGAGGGCGGCCTGATAGCCGTTCTCCACAGCGATGAGCATGCTGGTCAGGGCGACGATGGTCTTGCCGGAGCCCACGTCTCCCTGCAGCAGGCGGTTCATGGGCTGCGGCCGGCGCATGTCCTCGCGGATCTCGCGCAGCACGCGCTTTTGCGCCTCCGTGAGCTGAAACGGCAGGCGCTCCACCAATTGGCGAGTCTTTTCGCCCACCCGGGCAAATGCGATACCCGGGCCGACCGTTCCGAGGCGCCTCTTACGGTAGGCGATCATCAGTTCCAGGAAAAACAGCTCGTCAAATTTGAGGCGACGTTGCGCAAGAGTCAGGGCAGCGCGATCCCGCGGAAAGTGGATGTTCTCCAACGCCTCGCGGAGCGACATGAGACCCTGCCGTCCGAGGATTTCCTCCGGCAGGGTTTCCTCCACCGAGTCCAGATAACTGTCCAATGCGTTGCGCAGGATGCGTCGGAAACCGCGGCTATCCAGGCCCCTGCGGGCTAATGCCTCAGACGAAGGGTAGAGCGGAATGATGGCCCCGGTGTGCAGAGCCGGGGTGGTGCCCTCATCGGAGAGGTGGTCGTACTCCGGGTGCACCATCTGCAGGCCACCGTAACTTGTCACCTTTCCGGAGAAAGCGACCACCTCCCCCGGGCGGAAGAGCTTGGCGAGGTATTCAGCACGGTTGAACCAGACGACTTGCAGGAAGCCGGTGGCGTCGCCGATCAGCGCCACTGCGCGCGGCCGCCGTCCGCGGATCATTTGCACGGATTCGACCTTGCCCACGATAGTGGCGGTCATCCCTGGTTTGAGACTGGCAATGGGGCTGATTGTGCTGCGATCGAGGTAACGGCGCGGGAAGTAGTAGAGCAAGTCCTCAACGGTGTGGACATTAACCGAGCGCAGGGCGGAGGCACGCGCCTCCCCCACCCCGCGCACATATTGCACCGAGCTCTCCAGCGGAGGAACCTGTTTATCCACGTGCCTGTCGGGTGCAGGCATGGCCGTAGCCGATGGGCGCTCCTACCAGCGGGTCCGAATCGTGTACGTGAGTGTCCCCTGCGCGTCAGCTTTCACTGGGACGTCGAACTCTATGGTGTAGGCATCTTTCTTGCGATGGGGATGTGAACTCTCGCGAACTTCCCAGTCGCCCCAGACGTGTTCCACCACCGTCACCGTGACTGCCTCTTTCTTGTGGTTGCGAATGGCCACCTGCCAGGACTCTTCGCGGCTTTTCTCCCCCAACTTGCGGGAGCTCGTCTGCGTCCGTTCCACCACGATATCGAAGGCGTTCCCGAGGAAGACGCGCACCCGCTCGTCCTTCGGCGTGTGGTCAATCCAGTCTTCGCCGATGAATTCCAAGGCCTGGTCACCAGCCTCCTTGTACACGCGGATCTTCCCCTTGGGCAGAGGCATGCCAAGCCCTTGCTCACTGCTGTTGAGAAACTCCAGATTGACTCGCACCTTCTTGTCCACCGAGGGATCGTACAGGTAAAGCCGCTTGCAGCCAGTGGCCACCGGTGGAAACAGGGAGAGCTGCTTGGTCTCTAAGTCACGAATGGTCGTCGGCCGCGACAGGGTGTAGAGGTGGTACTCGAAGAGCTCTTCTTCCTGGAACTGTGGCTCAGGGGCATAGGCTAACATCACCTCTTCCTTGACCATGGCGCGAGAGCGCACGCGTTCCCCGGCGCGATGCACGTCGCCCGCCACCAACTTCAATCGCGCGTTCTCATAGGTAGCGCCGCTCGTGTTTTCGATGGAGACCCAACCGGCAAGCTCGAGCATGGTGTCGTTCTGCTTGCTCACACCCACGTATTCGGCGTGCCAGCGCATGCCACTTGTGAGGTAGCTCAGCTCCACCTTGTGCGTGCCAGGCTTCTTGTTGTCCAGCAGCCAGACGAGCGTGGGGCGGAGGATCAAGCCGGCGGGCAATGCCGGGAAGCTCATCGTCTCGATGGCCGAGCTGGAGATAGCATCCACTGACCCATCCGCGCGCTGCAAGATGGCATCGCCCGAGGCGCTCAGAAGGCGGCCTTTGAACGAACGGCCATCCTTGGTGTTCACCGCAATCTGCTCGCCAACGTACTTTTGCAGGAGCCGCTGCGTACCCACGAGGTCATACTGGAAGTTCTGCTCAAGAATCTCCACTGCCTCCGGCGCGGTCAAGGACTTGAAATGCACCGAAGTGGGGTCAATGCGCGCCGCCACATCCACGAAGCGAATTTCTTGGCTGCCCTTGCCCAGTTCCAGCGAACGCGCCTCTCGGACCAGCGCAAGATCGTTGTTGTAGACCGTGACCGCCGTGGAAATCTTCTGCTGGGCAAGCCCAGCCGATAGCCCCACGCACGCGGTCACTGCTGCCACCAGGTATGCGGGCTTCATCGCCTCATCCTCCTGCTTGGAAAAGCACATGCACGGCTGCGGTCAGCCAAGGCTACTCAGGCACTCCTGCAACTTGCTCAGACGCGCCTCAAAGTCGCTCTTTTTCTGCCGTTCGCGCTCCACCACTTCTTGGCCCGCACGCGCCAAGAAATCACGATTGCTCAACCTGGCGTTGAGGGTCTGCAGTTGTCCCTCCACGCGTTCGATCTCCTTGCTCAACCTCGCTCTCTCCAGCTCGAGGTCGATGACGCCTTCCAAAGGCACAAAAAGGGACATATTTGCCACCACGGCCCCTGCCGCAGCGCGCGGCCTGACGGTGTCAAAGGACAGCTCCTCTACCCGCGCCAGACGCTCAAGATAGTGCAAGCTGTGCTGCAACAGGGCCCGCTGATGTGGATTGGCGCCGTGCACGATAAGCTTGAGCTGCGCCTGGGGAGGCACGCGCATCTCTCCACGAATGTTGCGCACGGCACTGATCACTTCCTGCACTAAGGCGACCTCCTCTTCCGCCTTGCCGTCAGATGGCGTCTCCTCAGGCCGAGGGTACGCTTGTACCATGATGCTCGGCACCCCTTGCGCGCGTCGGCATTTTGCCGGCAGGGCCTGCCAAATCTCCTCGGTGATGAACGGCATAAAAGGATGCGCCAGGCGCAGAATGCGTTCCAGGACGGCCAGAGCCACCGAAAGGGTTACCTGTCGCCGCTTCGGCTCGGCGGAGGGGTCCAGGTGCTCTTTGGCGAACTCCACGTACCAGTCGCAATATTCGCCCCAGACAAACTTGTGCAACACTCGCGTGGCATCATTGAAGCGAAACTCATCCAGTGCGCTGCGCACGGCCTCCACTGTGGCGCGTAGCCGGCTGAGGATCCAGCGGTCCACCTGGAGCAGGTCCTCCGGCCCGAGCTCTTCAAGCAGCAGGGGCTGGTCCTCCGGGCGTACGTTCATCAGCACAAAGCGCGCAGCGTTCCACAGTTTGTTGGCGAACTTTTGCCCAAACTCCACCAGCGTATGGTCAAAACGGATGCTTCCGCCGACTGGGGTCAGGTAGACCATGGAAATGCGCAGCGCGTCAGCACCGTAGGCAGGAACTCCTTTCGCATAGGAGGGATTCTTCCTGGCAAACTCCGCGATCTCCGGGCCACTGGCGCCATCGATGAGCCAGAGCGGATCCGGGGAATTGCCCAGGGACTTGGACATTTTTCTGCCTTGGGGGTCGCGCACCACGCTGTGAAAGTAGACATCGCGGAAGGGGATGTCCCCCATGAACTCAAGGGACGCCATGATCATCCTGGCGACCCAGAAGAAGATGATGTCGGGCGCGGTGACCAGCGTGTCGCCGGGGAAAAAGACCTGAAGATCGCGGGTGCGCTCGGGCCAGCCCAAGGTGCTGAATGGCCAGAGCCAAGAGGAAAACCACGTGTCCAGCACGTCCTCGTCCTGGCGCAGGCTGTGGCTGCCGCATTCTGGGCAGCTGCTCGGTTCGGAGCGGCTCACCACTACGTGCTGGTGCTCGCAGTACCACACCGGAATGCGATGCCCCCACCAAATTTGCCTGCTGATGCACCAGTCCCGCACATTTTCCATCCAGTGGAAGTAGGTCTCTGCGTGTTGCGCCGGGTGAAAGCGGATCTTCCCTTCGCGCACCACGCGGATTGCCGGTTCCGCCAAAGGCTTCATGCGCACGAACCACTGCGTGGACAAGGCCGGCTCCACCACGGTGTCGCACCGGTAGCAATGAGGAATCGGCGTTATTTGCTCCTCGACTCCCCGCAAAAGTCCCTGCTTTTCGAGATCGTTGAGCACGCGCGCACGGGCCTCCGTCCGGTCGAGCCCCTTGTAGGGCCCAGCCTCTTCGGTCATCTTGCCGTCTTCATCGATCACCACCACTTGCGGAAGGTGGTGGCGCAGTCCCACCTGGAAATCATCAAAATCGTGTGCCGGGGTGATTTTCACGGCGCCGCTCCCCTTTTCAGGATCGGCATGTTCGTCGGCGATGATGGGGATGCGGCGTCCCAACAGAGGCAGAATCGCGTAGCGCCCGACAAGGTGGCGGTAGCGTTCATCGGCTGGGTGTACGGCCACGGCTGTATCGCCCAGCATCGTCTCCGGGCGCGTAGTAGCCACGACGATTTCGCCATCGCCGTCGGCAAGGGGATAAGCGATGGACCAGAGCTTGCCGGGCACCTCTTTGCCCGGTGACTCTTCGTCGGACAGGGCCGTCTTGCAGCGCGGGCACCAGTTGATCAAGGCGCGGTCGCGATAGACCAACCCTTTCTCGTAAAGCCGGACAAAGACCTCGCGCACCGCGGCGCTCAGCCCTTCATCCATGGTGAAGCGCTCACGCTCCCAGTCGCATGAAGCGCCAAGCCTCCGCAACTGTTCCAGGATAATGCCCCCGTACCTCTCCTTCCACTCCCAGACGCGGGCGAGAAACCGTTCGCGGCCCAAATCGTAGCGCGTCAGCCCTTCCTTGGCGAGCATTTCTTCAACCTTGTTCTGGGTGGCAATGCCCGCATGGTCAGTGCCCGGTAGCCACAGGCACTCGAATCCCTCCATCCTTTTCCAGCGGATGAGGATATCCTGGATGGTATTGTTGATGACGTGCCCCAGGGTGAGCATGCCGGTCACGTTCGGGGGCGGGATCATGATCACATAGGGCTTCTTGCTCGAATTCGCGTCGGCGTGGAACAGACGGTGCTGCTCCCAGAATCGGTACCACTTGGCCTCTACCTTCTTCGGGTCGTAAACCTTGTCCATAGCCTGTTGCGTCATTCTGTCTCCGGATAGCTCGATGAACCAGTTACCGCCTCACTCCCGCAGCGCAAGGCTGAAGGCAGTGGTGAGCTTGAGAATATCCTTGTTCGCCTTGTCCAAGCGCGTGGCCAAAGTCGAAGCAATGTTGCGCATCAAGAGGAAACCGAGGGAGGGGTCCTCATGGCACAGGGTCATACAAGGCTTGCGGCGCAGCAAACCCAGCGTAGATTCCGTCAGCGTGCGCACCGTAGCGGTGCGGTGGTGGCTATCGTCCAGGAGCGCCATCTCGCCGAAAAAAGGCGACTGCGCCGCGGACAGCCGGTCCAGGGCCTTGTCGCGGGTGTCCACATTCCCGCGCGCCACCATGAGGGTCAGGCTCTTAGAAACTTCGACCTCGCCAGCTAAGAGAAGATAGAGAGCATCGCCGCTCTCTCCTTCCTGAACGATCACCTCGCCAGCCGGATACTCCCTGACCTCGACGATCTCCCACAGGCGCGCCAACTGCGCCGAGCTCATTCCCTCGAATATGGGAAAGGCGGCGAGCCTTTCCGGCCCAATCGCTGCGGCCTTGCGTTTACTTCTGGACACCTCACCCCTCCTCTACCGGTGCGATGGTCACCGCCACATCGCGCTCCTGAATAATGTAGGAATCCGGGGGATTGAGATTGACCTCCACCCTGGGGCGTCTCCCCAACCCTTTGCACGATTCTTCCAGCTTGCGCCGGATGAAATCGTCGATGGCTGAGTAGTCGCCGGCCAGCACTTGCTCCAAGTTCAGCCCCTGCTCTTCGCTGATAAAGCCCAGCAGCAGGGCACCCTTGCTTTCGCGCAAGTGGCGAGCAAACTCGCCGGAGGTTTTGCCGACAAAGCCACCGGGCACTGACTGGCGGACCAGTCGCATGCCCCTGCTTTCCCCGAGCAGCGCATCGAGCATCTCAGGAACGCCGGGCATGGCCACATGCGCTGCCAAGAAGAAACTGCTGTGCGCGTCGCCGATCACAATGCGATCGGCATTGGCGCGGCGCAGGTGTGGCTCATTCTGCGCGTCCAGAATGTAGGCGAGAACCTTCACCTCCGGCGCTATCGCCTTGATGGTCAGCGTAGCAAGCACCGTCCGCTCGTCCGGGGAGCCTGGTGCGCGGCCCAGGGTATCCGGAACCAGCACGGCAGCGAAAGCGGCCTCCACGTTCGCGCGGCGCAGAATGGTCTCGTCGGCAAAGTCACCGCGCACGTACTTGATATCAATGTCCCGATGACGGAAAAGGAGGTTCTCTACCGCATCCTCCTGCAGGTCGTTGATGAGCACGACGGTGCGGCCATGGGCGATGAGGTCGTCGCGCAGGTGCCGGAGCAGCTCCTCCACGTGTCTTGACCAGCCGCAGATGAGCAGGTGGTTACGCGCCCGTATCCTTTGCAATCCTCTTGCCTCCCTCAACCTTCGTGTGACAAGTGTGGACGAAATGGCCGCCGTCAACAGGCTGATCACCGCCACCCCTGAGAACATCACCAGGACGCCCACCAGCCTGCCCGCAGGCGTGATGGGAACGCGGTCACCATAGCCCACGGTCATCATGGTGACCACCGTCCACCACATCGCATCCTGCAGGGTGCTCAAGCCGCTGTTGCGCCCTTGCTCGGCCCACAGGGCCAGTGAGCCGCCCACTAGCGCGATGGCAACCACCAACACCACCACTCGGATGGTCACCCTTCGGCGCAGGCTATAGAGCACGTAGGAGAAGCGACGCTTGCCGACGATCTCTGACCTCCTACCCTTTGCAAGCCACGGTCAAATATAGCAAAACCGCGGCAACAATTCAACCGGATTAACGCAACAGCAGCATAGTCGCCTGGTCCCCCATTCTTGGGTCCGGGCCGGAAGCGTACGCAAGCTCTATCGGTTCTCGCTCCGAAAGCCGCGGGCACCTGTTCCCCCACAAGCCGCCCAGGATGGCTTCGCCACGGTCAACCCCGAACGGCGAACCCCGGCAACCACCACGCTCAGAAAAGGGTGGCAGTCGCACAGCGGGCATCAATAGGAGCTGAACTGCTCGCTTGGAATCGAGAACGTGGGCACGTGCGCCTTACCTGATGAAGAATCTGTGCTCGACCGTGCTGGCGTTGCCACATCTGTCCCGCACTGTTGCTGTGACGCGGTGTGCTCCTCGCGCCACCGGCTGTCTGGGCACGTAGAACGCGCACCGCCGTGGCGGGTCGTATTCGGCGATGACGCGCCGTCCATCCAGAAGGAGCTCGATGGCCTCTTCGCCGCCAATCCCGGAGAGCGCGTCGTGGAACTCCACCCTCAGGGTGGGCCGGTCGGTCGCCAACGTTGCACCGACCGCAGGCTGCAGCGAGGCTATGACCGGCGGCACTGAGTCGCGCACCACCGCAAAGGTCCCCAGGCGGTTGATGGTGCACCTCACCTGCTTACCTTGCGGCTCGCCCTGCCTTCCCACATAGGCCAGCGCGCCCTTTGGGCTCACTGAGTAAATGGCCAGCTGCTCAGGGCGTGGCTCCGGCTCTGTCAGAGAAATGGTCAGGCGAGCAGTACCCTTGAGTGGCACATCGTTCGGTTCAAAACGGTAAGCTTTTCCCACAACCGGTGCACGCCTGGTGGGCGTCAGAGGGACCTCAGCCACCCGCGCATAGAGCGGCCGATAGACCGCTCCACCCTCAAAGCGCACCTCGCTCAGGCCATCGGCGGAGCGCACCACACCCCCTCGCTCCGGGGTGATGGGAAAAAGCTGCAAAGAGGAAATCCCCAACAATGTGTCGCCCTTGGCGTCGGCGGCAACGGCCTCGACGTGGAGAGACTTCTTGAGCCCCACATCCAGCGGAAGCCCTGCCACGTATGTTCCCAGGCCAATGTCCCATGAACTGAGCTCCGAGTACTTTTCGCTGCCGTGCCAGGCAACCACTCGAGGCGGGTCAATGAGCCGGCGGGGGGCCCGGATGCAAAGCCGCACATAGTCGTCGTAGAAGTCGTGGTCGATGACCAGTTCTTGTCGCCCGGCGCGGCCTGCCCTGTGGCGGAGACCCAAGGACTGTGGCTCAGTCTCCATCGAGTCGACCTGCATGGCGAAAGTCACAAAGGGCAGAGAGGTATCTCCTGGCTCTGGTCCCTCAAACTGCACTTCACCCAGGTCTGCCTCCGCCACCAAGGCCTCTTTGCTCGCGGGAGCAGCCGCCAGAACCGGAACCGGACCGCCGGGTGCAGTAACAAGGAGCGAGAACGACAGTGTAGCCACGTTTCCGGCATAGTCGCTCGCCTCGATGGTCACCCGATGCGAACCCACAGCAAGACAAAGGTCGGATGGGTCCTCGCTCACCCCGGCAAGCAGAATGCCCGAGGACCGAAATCGCGAGCGATAGAAGCGGAGTGAATTGTTGGGATCGCGGAACAGGCGCTGAAAATCACCGTGGCCGCGCGCCTCGAGGCGAAACTCCCGGTCCAAAAGCATCTGCCTGTTCTGCTCGTAGCAGAAGCGCTGGTATTCGCTACGGAAAGCCTCTTTTCCATCAACGAGCAAGCGCAGCGCATAGACGGCAAAACGATTCTCGGCGCCGTCGGCCTGATCGTAGCACGACACCGCAATGCCGACCCGACCCCACACCTGCACGCTCTCCTCGAGCACAAATCGATGACCGTTCAACACCTTTGCGGGACGGATCAACGGGGCGAGGTCATTTTGCACCCGACTATTGACGTCCATGGGGACAAAGGCTACGCGACGAATGACGGGGGGCCTCGTATCCTGCACCTGGAAGCCGAAGAGCAGGGGGTTCACTGGGCAGTTGTAGCGGTCGCGTAGTTCAAAATGGAGGTGCGGCGCCTTGGCTCCACTCTGACCGGTGTAGGCGATCACCTGCCCCTGCTGGACTGGGAATTCTGATGGTCGAAAATAGAGGTCCACGCTGAACCGGCCCCTCTTCTCCTGTTCAGCATAAACCCGTTCTTCGATGCTGTCCATGAACCTCTGCAGATGGGCGTAGACCGCAGTCTCTCCCGTATCAAGAACAAGATAGAGCACCCTGCCGTATCCGAATGGCGACACGTGCACGCGGGACACGTATCCGGGGCGCACGGCAAAGACCTTGTAGCCGACGGCCCCGCCAGTCTTGATGTCTATCCCCGCGTGGAAACGTCCGGGCCGATATTCGCAAAATGACGAAGAGAGCAGCCTGCTGGCGTCCGTGGGCCAGTGAAGTGACTGCCCGACGACCACACTCCACACCGCCAGATTTGCCAATAGCGCGAAAAGGGTCCTCTTCATCCGCCTCACCACCTTGTGCTACTCCTTGGTTGTCCTTTCATAATGAGCTCGAGCGTCTAGAGCACGACTCTCCAAATTGCCCGAATCTTCCTCTTGCCGCCCACTCGCCTTGTTCAGAACTTCTGCAAGCTGACCCGTGAGGTACCTGCGCTCGAACCGCTGCAGCCTGAGCATGTCCACACGGTGCGTGCGAGCTGGACGCGTGAGCACTTCCATGAGCCCCTGCTCAATAGATGCCACGCTATTGTCGGTGAGCACCGCTCCCGGGGCGTAGCCTCGCAAGAGGTCCGCCGTCTCTCCAGGAGGCACAATAGCCAGGATTGGCTTGCCGGCGCGCAGGTACTCAAAAACTTTGCCCGGCACGACATCGCGTGAGGTGGTGCCGGTGAGAAGCAACACAAGCAGGTCGGCTTCTTGAAGAAAGCGCACGGCTTTGTCGTGTTCCACGTAACCGGTGCAATCCACCAGCCTATCAAGTCCCAGGCGCGCTACCAACCCCGGCAAGTCCAGGCCAATGCTCTCGCCGACAAACGTCACGCGCAAAATGCGGCGAAACTCGGGCCGCCGGCTCACCAGGGAAGCACAAGCCTTCAGGAGGTTAGAAGGGTCAGCCAGGCGGCTTATGCTGCCGCAGTAGACGATATTGCGTGTTGAACTCCTCCGGGGCGGTACCGGCCGGAAATCTTGCTCGTCGTAACCGTTCGGGATGATGGCGACGGGAAGACTCTCCCGACCCGACTTGTCGCGCAGGCTTAGCGAGAGTTCGCGCGACACGCAGACGACGGCGTCGACGCACCGCAGAACAAGCCTCTCCAGGGCTCTGTTCAGAACCGCGTGCAGGCGAGTTGGCGAGAGATCAAGGTGGCCTCCGGTCCACTGGTCGCGAAAGTCCGCCACCCAACGGCAGCCAAGTCCCCAACGCAACACCAACCCTACCAGATGCGCCGACACGGGCGGCGAGGTGGTCACCACCACAGAGATCCTCCCCGTCTTGGCCGCCCTTATGGCACGGCACATGGCGAAGGGTAGCCACAACACCTTGCCATCCGGAACGAAAACCCACTTCGACAGAGTCTCATAGGCCTTCCACAACGAACCGAGCCCTCGAGACGCATTCGTGTCGCCCTCTGCCTCATTACCCCCGCGCACTATCGCCAGCAGGCGCTGCGGGTCCAGGGAACCCGTACGGTGGATGCGCCTCCCTTCCACTTCCCGTGCCAGCGCCTCGTCCCTGGCAAAGTAAGCGACGTCCTTCACCGTGACCACAACCGGTTCCCAGCCAAACTCGGGCAAGTACTTGACGAACTTGGCGGCCCGCTGGACCCCTCCCATGCCCAACGGCGGGAAGTAGTAGGCAACGAAGAGGACTCTTTTGGACATGTTAGCCATGATACCTGCGCAGTCGCGCTTTCTCCACCACCTTGGTTGCAGCCCAACGCGTCGTGCTCACCGGACTCGTCAGGTAGCCTCGCCAGCGTCCCTCCCAGTGGGCAAACACATCGTCGCCCGTGAGCCTGTGGAGCACGTTCATAAGCCGTACGTGGATGCGCTGGTATGCACGGGAGGCCAGTCGCCGAGTAGGGTGCAGGTCATACAGCGTCCACCAGCCCACATCATAGAGCCTGAGATTGTCCTTCAGCCCCCGGACTGCTCTGTCGAAAAGCGCGCCTGAGCCCTGTTCTCCTGTCACCTTCCAGAAGTCGTATACGCCCAGGAGGGCAAAAACATGGCCGTTCAACACATGAGGAGGTGGAACCGTGGGAAACTCCTCGAACACTGGGGTCCCATCTGGAAATGAAGAGACCACTCCCCCTTTCTCCAGCGACAGCGAGAACGCCCACATCGCCCGCCGGGCAACCTGGAGGTATTCATCCTGTCCATCCAGGAGCCAAAGGCGAAGCAACAGGGAGATGGCCTCCCCCTGCGCCATGGCGGAGATCCACGGGGCCTTCGGGCCATAGAACGGGAGATCGAAGCGATAGATCCACGCACCTACTTGCCGATATTCCTCGCAATGTTCCACCAGCCAGCGCCCTGCTCCGCGTGCGCGGGCCAGTACCTCTTCCTCGCCAGACGATGCCCACGCCGTCAGCTGAGCCAAGCCGTACTGCGCCACGGTAATGGCGTTGTACTGCCAGCCGATCTCGCGACCGTAGTAGACCTGGGGGATGCCGTTCACATCGAAACGGTACTCGCGAAAGTCTTCTACGCCTGTGAAGTCAAAATGGTAGGCGATGGGTATTGGTCTTTCCTGCTCGCTCATTCGAATACCCCTGGGCAGCGGCAACAGGCCACAATATGGCAGCGGGGAGTCATTGCCACTCCCCGCCTGCACTGACGAGCTATGTCCGGCGCACGCATCCCTGCCAGGGCAACGCACCACTGGCAGCCAAAGGGTGCGTTTAGGCCACTTCTACGCGACTCTGGTCACCGATCATGAAACGGTGCGTCTTCGGGATGCCGTTGGCGCGCACCACCTCCGCATGGTAGCCCAGCAGACTGCTCTCGATGCGGATGCCAACGTCCAGAATGCGACAGTGCGACATCACAATGCTGAACTCCACCTCGCTGTTGCGGATAAAACAGTCGTCCTGGATGGAGGTGTAAGGGCCGATGTAGCTGTTTTCGATGACGGTGCGCTTGCCTATGATGGCCGGGCCGCGAATATGGCTGCCAATAATGCGCGCACCCTCCTCGATGGTCACCGCCCCGGCCACGTACGAGGCTTCATCAATGCTCCCATCGATGTGCGGCTGCAGATGCTCCAACACCAGCCGATTCGCCTCCAAGATGTCCTGCGGCTTGCCCGTGTCCTTCCACCAACCTGTGATTTCGGAGTAAGTGACCTTGTATCCCCTTTCGAGCAGATATTGGTGAGCATCGGATATCTCCAGCTCGCCTCTGGCGCTGGGCTGAATGTTGTTAACTGCCTCGAAGATGCAGCTGTCGTAGATGTAGATGCCGGCAACCGCGTATTGACTCTTGGGAACCTTGGGCTTTTCTTCGATGCGTACGATCCTACCGTCCTTGATCTCGGGAACGCCGAATCTCTCGGGATCCTTCACCTTGGCCAGGGTCAGGTGGCAATTGGATTTCTGGCGCTCAAATTCCTCAATGAAGCGCTTTATGCCGCCGACGACCATGTTGTCACCGAGATAGAAAACGAAGGGCTCCTCGCCAATAAAGTCTTGAGAAATCTTCACCACGTGCGCCAGGCCGAGAGGGGCCTCTTGGGGAATGTAAGTCACATTGATCCCCCAGCGGGAGCCGTCTCCCACGGCCTCGCGGACCTCCAGTCCCTCGGCGTTGGTCACGATACCCACCTCTTTAATACCCGCCTCCGCCACAAAATCCAATGCGTTGAACAGAATCGGCTTGTTAGCGATGGGCAACAGATGCTTGTTTTGCGTGTGCGTCAGAGGCCGCAACCGTGTCCCTTTGCCCCCGCTGGTGATGAGAGCTTTCATTCCCTTCTCCCTGCGACTGAATTCTACCAGCCTTGACTTTCTAATCGTGATGGAGCTTTCCTTCGCGGAGGGCCACCCACCCGCTGGGCCATCTCGCTCGGGGTGGCGTAGACCACGTGCACTGAAAGCTTGTCAGCACTGTGGCTGCCCGACCAGGGCTTACCCGCGAGAGCATGAAATGCAACGACGCGCGTGACTCCCTCCCCTCCTCGCTGTTCATGGAAGCAAAGGCCGATTCAGCCCAAAGAATGGCCTCGACCACGCATGCAGCCAGTTGCGTCCACCGCCACACGACGAGACCCTGGCGCTCAGGCCGCCACTTTGCGTCGACGCGCTTCTGGGACCTACGAGCCGCTTCTCTCACTTGCAAGGGCCGCGTCGATAGCGTTATTCGCCAGGACATCCGCCTTCTTGTTCGCCTCGCGAGGCACCTCCTCAATGGCAAATCGCTCAAACTGGGCCACAAGAGCGCTGACACGTTGGTGGAGAGGCACCAGGTTGCCATTCTTGACACGGAATTGGCCGTTGAGCTGCCTGGCCATCAGCGCGCTGTCGGTGCGCACTCGAACGGCGCGTGCGCCCATCTCCAAGGCCTTTTGCAACGCCAGTTCCAGTGCTTTGTACTCGGCAACGTTGTTCGTGCATTCGCCCAGGTAGGCACTGACCTGGGCAACCACCTTGCCAATGGCGTCCATGAGCACCGCCCCAGCTCCTGCCGGACCCGGGTTGCCGCGTGCTGCGCCGTCCACGTAGATGAGCAGTTCTTCGGTGTTTACCTGTCCGAGAAGCCCCTCGAGCTTGTCCAGCAGGGCGTGGATCCTTCCGCTATCCACTTCCAGGCGCTGCGCCAGTTCGTCCACTGGCAGAGTAGCCCGCAACGCTGCAAAGAGCTGGCGGTCGGTCAGACTGCGACTCACTCTTCACCCTTGCCTACTTCGGCCTTATTACGCACCATCAATGCGGCAACACACCGGATGAGAATCAGGCAAAAGATCGCAATCAGGACAATGTCGCGCTTGTCGAGAAGGAAGAGCACATAGAGCAAACCAAGGATCGAGGAGGCGAGGATCGGCAGAGCCTCCACCGTCTTTGCACCAGCCATTAAGCAGTCCTCCGGCATTAAGACACAGCTTGCCTCCGCGCCTCCCCGCATCAGAACAGGGCCATCATGGCCCTGGGTACTGCGTATGCCACAACGAAAAGCACATAGAGCACCACCATGCCACTCACGGAGAAGGTGAGCACCTGTTCATCTGGACAGCGCACCAGCATCGGGATACCCACGTAGAGCAAGTAGAGCGAGTACAAGGCCAGCAAGAAGGTGAGACCCGAGAGCCAAGGGATGACAAGGAAGACGCCACCCACAAACGCGGGGGTCAGAGAGAAGGCGACGAGTTTCAGAAAATCGATTCGTTCGCCTTGCACCTCAAATCGGCGGGCCATCGCCTCGATAGCCCTCGCGCCCAGCCGAGCCAGTGCCAGGCAAAGGACGAAGTAGACCGCCGTGCTCAGGAAGTGGACCCACACTCTTCCTCTGCTGAAAAAAAAGCGAAGATAGAAGGCCGCCGCCGGGACAATCGCCAGCACCGCCACATACTGACTGAGGATCTGGCTCGTCGTCAACTCCTCAGACTTGATTCGCTCCCATGTGCTACGCGGTTCGAGAAGAATGGCTTTGGCTCTGCCTATCACCCACTGCATGGCACGCTCCTATGCTCTCTGGCCATCCTGCTGCCACTCGCAATTCATGTGCTCACCCAAACGTTCTCTCTGCCGAGAATCTTGCGGAGGGTCTCCAGGAGTTCCACCTTAGGGCTCACACTCACCTTCCGTGCGCGCAATACCAGGCCATTGCCGTTCTGCGTGCGCAGGCCGATGAACACCGGGCAGTCGCCCTGATACCGCTCCAATACCGCGCTGACCTGCTCCGCCGTCGCCTCATTCAACGCACTGGGCGTCAGCCGCAGGCATAACCTGCGCCCAAAACGCTCCGCGACGTCCGCAAGAGGGATAATCTCATCACAGATGATCTTTGCCCCTTTCTCCAGGCGGTTGGAAACCCTGCCGACCACCATGATCATCGCGCCAACATGAATGAACTCCCTGAAACGCTCATAGGCACTGGAAAACATGAGGCACTCGCCGGTTCCAGTAAGATCCTCCATCGTGAAAAAGCCTGTCATACCACCCTTCTGATCAGGCCGAGCAGAGAATTGGGTCACCACCCCGCAGACCCGCACTTCGGTGTTGTCCTGCGCCTCCTCGAAGCCGTCGAGAGTGAAGGTGCCGAAGGTGGCTACTTCCTCTCTGTAACGGTTGAGAGGGTGCCCAGACACATAGAATCCAAGAACAGCTCTCTCCTTGCGAAGGGTTTCCTCTTCTGACCAAGGTTCCGCTTCTGGCAAGGAAGGCTTGAGGCTTTGCTCTCGGGCAAGTTCACCGAAAATGCTCGTCTGGCCGGCGGCCCGTTCCGCCTGTTGCCCCTGCCCAAAGGCCACGGCAGTATCGAGGGCGGCCAGCAGTTGGGCCCGGTGTCCGCCCAAGGAATCCATGGCACCCGCCTGGATGAGGCTTTCCAGGGCCTTCTTGTTGACCACCCGCACGTCCACCCGTTCGCAGAAGTCGAAGAGGTCGGTAAAAGGACCCCCTTGCCGGCGGGCGCGGACAATCTCTTCGATAGCACCCAGCCCCACGTTCTTCACCGCGCCCAGGCCGAAGCGAATCCCCTTCTCGGTGACGACGAACCGCGCCTGGCTCTCATTGACGTCGGGCGGCAGCACAGGGATGTTCATCCGCCGGCACTCGCCGATGAGCTTCACGACACGGTCGGTGTCGCCCATCTCGCTGGTGAGCGTGGCGGCCATGAATTCCGCTGGGTAGTGGGCCTTCAGGTAAGCGGTCTGGTAGGCAACCAGCGCATAGCCCGCGGCATGCGACTTGTTGAAACCATAGCCCGCAAAGCTGACCATCATGTCGAAAATGGAAGTAGCCGTCTGGACGTCTATGCCGCGTTCCTGGGCACCGGCGACGAACCGCTCACGCTGCCGCTCCATCTCTTCGGGGATTTTCTTGCCCATGGCCCGTCGCACCACATCGGCCTCTCCCAGCGAGAAGCCACCGATTTCGTGGCAGATCCGGATGACCTGCTCCTGGTAGATTGCCACGCCGTAGGTCTCTTTCAGGATGGGCTCCAGCAGCGGATGGAGATACTGGATGGGCCTCTGTCCGTGGCGCCGCGCGACAAAGTCCTCGATGGTATCCATCGGCCCGGGACGATACAAGGCGTTCATGGCAATGAGGTCTTCCAAGCGGGACGGCCGCAACCTCTTCAACCACTCGCGCATGCCGGTGCTCTCAAACTGAAAGACCCCGACGGTCCGGCCTTCTGACAGGAGCCGATAGGTCGCCTCATCGTCCAATGGAAGGTTGTCGATGTCGACGTGGACGCCCTTCTCGCGCAGGGCCTTCACCGTGTCGTCGATCACCGTCAAAGTGCGCAGACCCAGCAGGTCGATCTTGAGGAGGCCAATCTTCTCCAAGCTGTCCTTGTCGTATTGGGTGACGACCTCTTGGTCTTTGACACGGTAAAGCGGCACATAGTTGGTCAGCTCCTCCGGTGCAATCACCACCCCGGCCGCGTGCGTCGATGCATGGCGTGCCAGACCCTCCAGCACTAAGGAGTACTCGATGAGCTTCTGGTAGCGCTCGTCGGTGGCGACCAAATCGGCGAGCTCCTTGACAGAATTGAGGGCCTGCTGCAGGGTCATGTTGGGCGAGGCAGGAATAAGCTTGGCAATGCGGTCAACCTCGCTCAGGCTGATCTTCATCACCCGACCCACGTCGCGCACCACTGCCCGCGCCGCCATGGAGCCAAAGGTGATGATCTGGGCGACGTTTTTCTCCCCGTACTTCTTGCGCACGTAGGCGATAACCTCATCGCGTCGCTGGTCGCAGAAGTCAATGTCGATATCGGGAGGGCTCAGACGCTCGGGGTTCAAAAACCTCTCAAAGACCAGGTCGTACTTCAGCGGGTCGATGCGGGTGATGCCCAACACATACGACACGACGCTTCCAGCGGCAGATCCTCTACCCGGCCCAACAGGAATACCGATGCTCCGCGCATAGTCGATAAAGTCCTTGACAATGAGAAAGTAGCTGGCGTAGCCTGCCTCGCGGATGACCTTGAGTTCATGCCGCACCCGCTTTTCGAGCTCCGGCGAAGCAATTCCATAGCAGCGTCGCACCCCTTCCCACACTAGCTTTTCCAGGTACTCATCAAGCGTCGCCGCACGCTCCCCAGGCGGCAGGGCGAAGCGCGGCAGATGTTTGCTCTTCAAATCAAGGAGAACGTTGCACTTTTCCGCTATGGCTACGGTGTTCTCGATGGCCTCGGGGACCTCAGCAAAGAGCGCAGCCATCTCCTCGGCCGACTTGAAGTAGATCTGGTCTGTGGAGTAGCGGAGCCGATCCGGCGAGTCGCGGTCCGCACCAGTTTGCAGGCAAAGGAGGATGTCGTGGGCGGTATAGTGCTCGCGCTTGAGATAGTGAATGTCGTTGGTGGCCACCAGAGGGATGCCAAGCTCGCGGGAAAGCCGCACCAGTTGCTCGCGAACTGCTTGCTCTTCGTCCAGACCGTGGTCTTGGATTTCCAAGTAGAAGTGCTGGTCGAAGATCTCCTGGTACTCCAGAGCCGCACGGCGGGCCTCCTCCCACATTCCCTGGAGCAGCAACCGGCTCACTTCTCCCTGAATACATGCCGAAAGGGCAATCAGCCCTTCGTGATGGGCACGCAGCACCTGTTTGTCGACGCGGGGCTTCTGGTAGAACCCCTTCACGTAGCCGTGGGTCACCAACTTGAGCAGGTTCTTGTATCCCGCCAGGTTGCGCGCCAGAAGCACCAGGTGATAGTTCCCTTCGCCTGACCTCTGCGGCGTCCGGTCCTCGCTGCTACCCGGGCTCACGTAGGTCTCCACCCCCAAGATTGGGATGACACCGGCCTTCAGGGCCTGCTCGTAGAACTCGATGGCGCCGAACATATTGCCATGGTCGGTGAGGGCCAAGGCGCGCATCTTCATCTCGGCGCACGTCTTGACCAGACCAGGTATGGTGGCAGCACCATCCAGCAGGCTATAGTGCGAGTGGGTGTGGAGGTGGACAAACTCTGGCATGAGCCCGCGTCCTCTTCAGGACCTCACAAGAGCTACAAGCGGCGCAACAACGCCTCGGCCGCCGCGCGGTACTCGCTCGTCGGATGGTGAAGCAGAAAGCTATTGAGCTCCGCCCGCGCAGCGGCTCGCTCGCCCAGGGCAATGTACGACTTGCAGATCATCAAGTGCGCGTCGTCATACTTGTCAGTGGCGGCGAACGAGAACACTTTGAGGAAAGCGGCTATGGCCTCATCGTAGCGGCCCAAATCGTAGTAACACTGCCCAATCCAGTACTGGCAGTTGTCGGCCAAGGGGTGCCGCGGGTTAACAGCGATGAGCTTTTCGAACTCGGTAATGGCCCGCTGGAAGTTCTGCCGTTCCACCAAAGACAAAGCGGCCTGGTACTGCGCCTCAAAGCTTGAAGCTGCAACAGACACCGAGCGCGCAACGGTCGTCGCAGGCGCGGAGCGAGCCTCATTCACCTGCTGCTCTAACCTGGCCATCTCCTGGTCCGCAGAGGCGAGCACACGTCGCAGGCTGTCGAGCGTCGCCTGGCGGGCGCGCAGCTTGCTCTGCAAGGCCTCGTACCGCGCCTGGGTGCTCGCATAAAGGCTTTCGCTGAGCGAAGGCGCCGAGGTAGCCTCTTTTTGCGGCGCGCTCGTGGAGGCCTCCTGGGCTGCGGCGGCGCCTGTTTTCTCTTGCCCTTGCTTGGTTCCCTCCTCGCTTTCCAGCATGGAGAGAATCCGATCCCGGTAGGCTTCGTCGGTCTCCTCGGGCAAGGTGCTTTGCTGTCGTGCGGCACATCCTGCCAAGACCAGACTCAGCACAATTGTCAACCCCAGGTGCAAGCATCGCATTTTGTCGTCCCTCCCTGCTCGGCCCGGCGTCGCTCTGCCGGGGCTGTCACTGGCGCAAGTCGTTCGCCTGCGCCAGCAGCTCACGCGCCCCTGCCAAATGCGCCTCGGTGACGGTTTCACCGCCTAAAAGTTTGGCGATTTCGGCAGGACGCTCCTCATCAGTCAGTACGCGCACCACCGTGTGCGTGCGGTCGCCTTCCACCCTTTTTTCGACCACGTAGTGGCGGTCCCCCATGCTCGCGATCTGCGGCAGATGCGTGATGGAGATGACCTGATGGCTGCGCCCCAGGCCGTGGAGACTGCGCCCCACCACTTGGGCTATTCTGCCGGAGATACCGATGTCGATTTCGTCAAAGATGAGTACAGGCACGCGGTCAAGCCCGGCCAGAACCGACTTGAGCGCGAGCATGATGCGGGAGATCTCGCCCCCCGAGGCAACCTTGGCCAGAGGGCGGACAGGCTCCCCAGGATTTGTGGAAATGAAGAACTCGACGAGGTCCATTCCTCGCGGCGTGACCCGGTAGCGTTTCTCATCCGCAGTAACCAGACCCGTCGGGTCCTCTTCCCATCCTATTTGCACCACGAAAGTGGCGCTGTTCATCCCGAGTTTGGCAAGCTCGGCAACTACCTGCTGCTCCAACGCCGAGCCAGCCTGCCGACGCTTCGCGGAGAGCTCCACGCAGCGCCGCGCCAGCTCATCCTTCTCGGCTGCCAGGCGCCGCTCCATCTCGGCGATATGCTCCTCCTGGCTTTCCCCCAGGGCTAATTCCCGCTCGAGTAGTTCTTTGTATTCAAGCACCGCCTCCAACGTGCCACCGTACCGCTTTTTGAGTCCGCTCAGCCGCGCCAACCGCTCGCGAATCTCCTCCAAGCGGGACGGCGAGAAATCGATATGGCTCTGGTAGGCGCGCGCCGACTTGGCAATCTCCTCCACCGCGATCCTCGCCGATTCACACATCTCGGCAAGCTGGGCGAAAGACTCATCGATCTGGCGCAGCTCTGCCAACAGGGCCTCGCAGCGATGCAGGCGCTCGCTGGCGGCTCCTTCACCTTCGTAGAGTTGCTGGCTCACCTCCTCGGTGAGCGCAAAGAGCCGCTCGCGGTTGCGCGCCAGGCATTCCTCGCGCTCGAGGGCCTGGTCTTCTCCCCTCTCGGGATTGATGGCTTGAATCTCTCTGAGCTGGAACTCGTAGAGCGCGCGCTTCTCGGCGCGTTGCCGCGCCTCGTCTTTAAGCTCGGCCAGTCTCCTGGTCAGTTGCTGCACCAGCTCGTACTGCTGCTGCACCTCCGCCCGCTCCTTGTCGAGCTGACCAAAAGCATCGAGGTAGTAGAGATGCTCCCGGACGCGGAGCAAGGATTGGTGCTCATGCTGGCCGTGAAGGTCAACCAGCAGGTCGCCCAACTCTTCGAGGACCTTCAGAGGCACAGGTGTGTCGTTCACGAAGGCCCGGCTGCGTCCGGAAAGGTGCAGTTCTCTCCTTAGAATCAGCTCCTCCCCTCCATCACCCAAGAGGTTTTCGCGGAGAAGCGAGTCAACCTCAGGCAGGTCGGGCACCGAGAAGACCCCCTCGACGACCGCTTTCTCTGCCCCAGCGCGGATAACGTCGGCGTCGGCCTTCTCGCCGAGAATGGTGCTCAGTGCGTCGATGATGATGGACTTGCCCGCCCCGGTCTCGCCCGTGATCACGTTCAGCCCCGGGCCAAAGTCAACCGCCACCTCATCCAGCAGCGCATAGTTTCTGATGTAAAGTCGCCTGAGCATGGCTGCATGCGTGGAAGCGCTAATGTCGAATCACCGCGACTTTCCCAATGCGCGAAAGCCCCGACTCGGTATAGATGACGTAAAGGTAGACACCCGAGGCCACGTACTCCTGGCGGTCATTGCGGCCATCCCATTCCACCCAGGAACCAGGGATCTCCTGCTGCGAAAAGTATCTTACGAGCAATCCGTCCGGCGTGAGGATGCGCACCGACGAGTGGTCAGCCAGGTTGTGAATGTGAAAGCGCTCGTTTCCCTGACGAATAACAAAAGGGTTCGGATACGCCAGTACCTGCGAAAGGTCAGGCTTCGGTGGCGTGAATGGCGTTTCCAGCCGCGACAGACCGCTCTCAGTGCCGATGTAGACATAGCCGGTGTTGGCGTCGAAGGCAAAACACTGCACGTTGTCACCAACCAGAGGGCTATTGTCCGTGGAATAGTGCGTCCAGGTGTAGCTGTCCCAGGAGAGCACGCTCACGCCGGCTGAAGTGCCGACCCACTTGTTGTTGCGAAAGTCCACCGCGATGACGTTGATGTCATCACTGAGAAGGCCCCCTCTTCCTCCCACACTGCCTTGAAACCAGTAGTTGAGACCCTGGCTGGTCCCGATCCAGACAACTCCATCACTGTCCACAGCGATGGAACGGATCAAGTTGTTGAACAGGCCGTCCGCGGTGGTCAGCGTGCCACGAATCTGGTCGTCGCTCTTGTCAAAGGGCGTCCCCCCGTCATCCAGTACGACCACGCCTTCGTTCTGCATGCCAATCCATTTCCACCCTCGCTGGTCGATGGCCATACAGGTCACGGCAGTCTCGCGGATGCCGTCGCTTAAAGAAAAGTACTGCCATTCACCATTAGGACTGACCACGGCAAGGGGTTTGCGATTAGCAGCGTATTTGTTCAGAATCCACACGTTCCCTTGGCCGTCTACGACCAGCTTTTCGACAATCACGTTTGCAGGCGTGTCGCTGCCGGAAAGCCTGCCGCCTGTTGTGTCGATGTGCGTGAACCGGAACCAATCCCCCTCTTCTTCGATAATGGTCACGCCCCTCCCGGCAGTTCCGAACCACTTGCGGTTTTGGCCGTCGACCACCACTGCCCTGTGGCCGGCGATGGTGAGTCCGTCACTGGCCGTCAGGCTGACCCACTGCCCCTGCCGGAGGGCGGCCACACCGTCTGCCCCGGAAGCGCACCAGAGGTTGCCGGTCCTGTCAATGGCCATAGCGCTGAACACTTCCACCTCCGGCACATTGAGGCGCACTTTGCGCCAGGTCTGCTCTGCATAGGCAAAGCGATGGAGGCCCAGGGTCTCATTCCCCAACCAGAGCCCACCGCGCGCATCAATGAGCACGGCTGTTCGTCCCCAGGGCGCCCACGGTTTCTGCTGCACGCTGCCATCGCCCGCCACCAGGTAGACGCCCTTTGTGGTTCCCACCAGGACGGAGTCACCTGCCGCAGCAACATCAGTGACCTCAAAGCCAGAAAGTCCCACGACCTCCCACGCTGCCCCATTCCACCGCGCGAGGCCCGAACCGGTGCCCACATAGATTGCGCCCTTGTGGTACGCCAAGGCAGTGACCTTATCGGACGGCAAACCGTCGCTCATCCGGTAGTTGGTCCAAAACTGCGGGTCCATCAAGTTGGGGGAGCGAAGATCGGCGCGCGCCAGCCCCAGAGGAGTGGCCACCCAAATCTCGCTGCCGATGACCAACAGGGCGGTAGCGCTGGTGTACCAGTTTAGGGCGTTACCCAGCCTCTTGTAGTTTTCTTTGACTTCCCGCCTCTTCAGGTCGTAAAGGCTCACGCCAAAGTCCAGAGCCACGAATAGAGAGTCGCCCAGGGCCTGGAGATCGTTGATGATGTGCCCATTGTAGTCATTCACGACGGAGCGCACCCCACCCCCCGGCGAAACATAAGCCAGGCTCCCGGTACTTGTTCCTATCCACAGGCCACCGGAAGCCTCGAGAGTCAGGGCGGTGACTGTATTTGCGGGAAGTCCCTCCGTGTTAGTCAGCATAGTAGACTGGGATCCGGCCTCATCGATGCACACCAGGCCGCCAGCGGTTCCCGCGTAGATTGTCCTCCCGTCCGTGATGAGCGCGCGCACACTGTTTGCCGAGGTAAAACTCTTCCAATCCCCCACGCCGGCTTGCGCGCCGGAACACACCAGCACTATCACGAGGGCTATGTGGAGGGTCGCTCTCAATGCTTTTCGCCTACCAGGTGAGTGGTAAAAACACCCCGCCAGCAGGAGCTGGCCATGATTCACTGCAAGCGCGCGAACAGGTCCGCCATCTCGATGGCGCTGAGCGCCGCCTGCCACCCTTTGTTGCCCGCCTTCGTTCCCGCGCGCTCCAATGCTTGCTCAAGGTTGTCGGGCGTGAGCACTCCGTAGATGGTGGGCACCCCAGTGGCAAGACCAACCTGGGCAATGCCTTTGGTTACTTCTGCGGCGATGTACTCAAAATGCGGCGTCGCCCCCCGAATAACTGCTCCCAAGCAGATGACGGCGTCGTAGCGCTTGGAGGCTGCCAGCCGCTGCGCTGCCGCGGGAATCTCGAACGAACCGGGCACCCACACGATGTGGATCTTCTCCTCAGCAGCCCCGTGCCGACGCAAACAATCCAACGCCCCATCGAGAAGCTGTTTGGAGATCAACTCATTGAATCTGCTTACCACGATGGCAAATGAGCGGTCTTTTGCGCTCAGCAGTCCTTCCGTTACAGCAGGCATTGTACCTCCCGCGATGCCATCCTGCACAGCCTCTTGCGTGGTCTCACTTGCACAGTTTGCAAAGTGTGGCCTCTTCCATCTGTGAAGTCTCTTCCTTGCCGTCTTGCAGAATGAGGTGACCGAGCTTGTCACGCTTGGTCTCGAGGTAAGCAGCATTCACCGGATTTGGCGGCACCTCGATGGGAACGCGCTCCACCACCTCCAGGCCATGCCCAGTAAGGCCGATGATCTTGCGGGGATTGTTGGTCAAGAGGCGGATCTTCCTGACGCCCAGGTCGCGGAGGATCTGCGCCCCCACGCCATAGTCCCGCAAGTCAGCCTTGAAGCCCAGCTCCTCGTTTGCCTCGACTGTGTCGCGGCCCAACTCCTGCAAGCGGTAGGCCACCAGCTTGTTGGCAAGACCGATCCCCCTTCCCTCCTGGCGCATGTAGAGCAACACACCCCGCCCTTCTTTCTCAATGGCGCGCAGTGCCTTCTCCAACTGCTCTCCGCAGTCGCAGCGGAGGGAACCGAAAACGTCCCCGGTCAAACACTGCGAATGCACGCGCACGAGGACCGGCTCCTCGGTTGCCACGTCGCCCTTGACCACGGCCAGGTGGTGATGCTCGTCGATGGCGCTCTCGTAGAGGTGCAGCACGAAGTTGCCGTACTTGGTGGGAAAGGAGGTGGTGACAACCCGCTTCACCAAGATTTCCGTGCGGGACCGATACTCGATGAGGTCGCGCACGGTGATCATCTTGAGGCCAAAGCGTTTCGCGATCCTGCGCAAGCGCGGCACGCGTGCCATGGTCCCGTCGTCATCCATGATTTCGCAGAGCACCCCCGCCGGGTACAGGCCGGCAAGGCGCGCAAGGTCTACTGCAGCCTCGGTGTGACCGGCTCTGCTGAGAACTCCACCCGGCTGCGCCCGCAGGGGAAAGATGTGCCCGGGTCTTGCCAAGTCACGCGGTTTGGTAGCGGGGTCGATGAGTGCCTTCACCGTCTCCGCCCGGTCCTGCGCGGAGATCCCTGTCGTGGTGTTGCGTCGCGCATCCACCGACACGGTGAACATCGTTCCCAGCCGGGCGGTGTTGTCGGTGACCATCGGCTGCAAGTCCAGCTCGTCCAGGCGCTCACCTGTCATGGCCACGCAGATTAACCCCCGCCCATATTTGGCCAAGAAGTTGATCTTTTCCGGCGTGACCTTCTCGGCAGCCATGATAAAGTCGCCTTCGTTCTCCCGGTCCTCATCATCGACCACGATCACGATGTTGCCGCGCCGGTACTCCTCGATTGCACTTTCTACAGAATCAAAGACTGCAGCCATATTCCATGCACTCCACCGTGGCTAATAGCCCCATTCCCTCAACTTCTCCATACTCAGCGCATCGCGTCCGTCGCCGCTCAGCACACGCGCCACGTATTTGGCAAGCACATCGACTTCGAGGTTCACTGAGTCACCAACCCTCTTCTGCCGCAAAGTAGTCTTTGCAAGGGTGTGCGGCACCAGCCAGATTTCAACCGCGTCTTGCACAATGCGTGCCACCGTCAGGCTGACACCATCGACCGCCACCGACCCTTTCGGCACGACGAAGGGACGCAGCTCCTCGGGCAAGGCCACCCACAGCACACGCCCTTCGCCACGTTCACTGAGGCGCACAATCTTAGCGACACCGTCCACGTGTCCCTGGACCAAGTGGCCGCCCAATCTGTCTTCCGCGCGTCGGGCGCGTTCCAAATTGACCCGCCGCCCTGGGCTGAACGAACCGATGGTCGTGCGCGCCAGCGTTTCGGCCACCACGTCGACGCTGAAAGCCGCACCGAGGAGCGCGGTTACCGTGAGGCACACCCCGTCGACGGCGATGCTGTCGCCGACCTGGAGTCCGGGCAGCACCTCACGGCAGCTCACCGTCAATCCCATGCCTGAGGCGGTCCTCTTCACCGCGACTACCGTGCCAACCTCTTCAACCAATCCGGTGAACATTCTCGCTCCCGCGCCGAAGCAAGGGCCGCGCCGTCAGAAGAAACGTGGTGCCAATCTTCTGCAGCGAAACGTCGGCAAGCTCGATGGCCGCGTTGACATTGCTCACCCCCAAGTCACCAAAGGCATCGAGTCCCCTCCCGAGGAGCTTGGGCGCCACAAAGACCAACAAGCGGTCAGTTTGACCGGAGAGAAGAGCCTCGGTAAACACCTGCTGCCCCCCTTCGACGAGAACGGAGGCAATTTGCAGCTCGCCAAGCTTTTGCCAAAGCTTCAGAAAAGGGATATGGCCATCTTCGCCAGTCTCAAGGCCGACCACCTTGGCGCCTCGTTCCTCGATGCGCCGCACCTTCTCGGGCGACGCTGACGTGCTGGTTACCACAATGGTCTTGGTCGCATAGTCATCGGTGAGGAGACGAGCATCAAGAGGAATGCCCAACTGGTCGTCAACTACTACCCGCTTGGGAATAGGCCCTGTCTTGTCCAAAGGGGTTAGTGCAGGATCATCGGTGCGCACCGTGCCTGCTCCCACCAGCACTGCGTCGTACTGCGCACGCAACCTCCTCACGAAAGCACGTGCCTGCTCGCAAGAGATCCATTTAGAATGGCCGGTGGGTGTGGCGATCTTACCGTCAAGGCTCTGGGCGATCTTCAGCGCGACGAAAGGGAGACCTGTGGTGATGTACTTGACGTAGAACTCGTTGAGGCGTCTGCACTCCTCTTCTCGCACCCCCACGGTCACGGAGATGCCGCGCCTCTGCAGTGCCTCGATCCCCTTGCCGTTCACTAAGGGGTTAGGGTCACGCATCCCCACCACCACGCGCGCCACTCCCGCCTCCACGATTGCATCGACGCACGGGGGTGTCTTGCCATAGTGGGCACAAGGCTCAAGGGTCACGTAGAGGGTGGCGCCGTTGGCAGCGTCTCCCGCCTCGCTCAAGGCTACCACTTCGGCGTGCGGCCCCCCAAACCGCGCATGGTAACCGCGCCCAATGGTTCTGCCCCCTCTTACGACCACCGCTCCAACCAAGGGGTTGGGGCTGACAAAGCCAAGTCCCTTGCGCGCCAGCCGCAGCGCGGTGGCCATAAATGACTCGTCGCTCCCGGCAGTCATGATTTCCCTATGCGCTCATTACAAACAAGCCCCAGATGAGGTAGTCCGGGGCCCGTAGATGTCCAGGCAATAGGCCTGCGCAGCGCTCAACCGCGCTCCAGCTCTTGTCAGGGTCTTCTCCCGTCCGGGCTGTTACCGTCGGCGCCGGAATTGCACCGGCTCTGTCCCTCTCTCGGGACTCGCGGGCTTTCACCGCCGGCAAGGAATTCCACCTGGCCCCGA
>JACIZP010000138.1 GCA_014359355.1 Calditrichota bacterium
GCAGTCAATTTGCCGCAGCTTCTGGTACACCCTCTCCCTCTCTTTGAGCCGCTTGATGGACGTTTCGAGATCGGTGTCGAAGTAGCGGGTCGGCCTCGGCAGGATCGGGTGCTCGAAGAAGTAGTACCGCTCCTTGAGTTTCCGCTCGATTTCGGCCATATCCACCTGACACTGCTGCGCGTAGCGTTGCCGCTGCCGTTCGATATTGGCACGAGCTACATAGGGGTTTTCCACCACGAAGGGGCCTCCTATGCACCCCATCATGCAGGCGAGGGCTTCCACAAAGTCCACGTTACGCAGCTTTGAATTCTCGATATCATCGAAAATGCGCATGACCTGGTCGATGCCCGACACCGCCAGCCAGTTGCCGGAGGTAGCAAAGCGGGTCAACGCTCCGACGATGGCCCATCCCGGGTCGAAACTGAACCCCTCAGGCACGTCCTGTGCCGCGAAGCGCTTCTTGGCCGCCACCACGTGCGGCAAGAGCACGGGGTAGACATCGCGAATGGCTATGGCACCGTCGAAGTACGACCTTTCCTTCTCCGCAGGCTGCTTGATGGAGACAATTTTGGCCGGACAGGGTGCGATATAGATGATGCCCACCTTGTCGGGCGGCAGGCCTAGCCGCGCCGGCAGGGTACGCCGCAGTTCGCGTGCTGTTACCTCACGCGGCACGTCCAACGGCACGATCAGTTCCACCAGATCCGGGTATTTCACCTGAATGAGCCGCAGCGTCGATGGGCAATGCGAGGAAATCAAAGGACGCCGCCCCTGGTAGGTCTCCAGGTAAAGCGTGAGCGTGGTGGCCAAGGCGGCAGTGGAGGCGCTGACGTCGACAACCTCGTCGAACCCCAACTCGCGCAGGGCCAAATGCACCAGGTACGGGTGAATGTCCGGGCCAAACTGGGCGTACAGCACCGGCGAGGGGACCACCACGGAGTAGGCAAATCGCGATATCTCGGCGACCTGGTCGGCGATGGGCACCACCGCACCTTCAGGACACACCGCCAGGCACAGCCCGCAGTCTACACACAGCTCCTCAGAGATGACGGCGTGCCCGCGCCGCACCCTGATGGCCTGAGTGGGACAGCGGCGCATACATGCCATGTGTCCCCGACACTTCTCCTCCACCACCCTATGTGCGTGGTAGTATTGCATGAGTATTCCACAGCTACACCACGAACTTCATGCGCACGGTCGTGCCCTTGCCCACCTGGCTCTCGATGGCCAGCTCATCGGCGTTGCGCTTCATGTTCGGCAACCCCATGCCAGAGCCGAACCCCATGGCGCGCATCTCTTCGGTGGCGGTGGAAAAGCCCTCCTGCATGGCCAACTCGATATCGGCAATGCCCTTGCCCTGGTCAGCGATGGTGATGAGAATAACGCGGGGGTCAACCATCAGCTCCACCGTTCCTTGCTCCGCGTGCATCACCACGTTCATTTCGCCCTCGTAGGTGGCAATGGCCACCCTGCGCACGAGCATGGGATCAAACCCTATCGTCTTGAGCAACGACTTCACTTCGGTGGAGACAAGTCCAGCGTTGACGAAATCGCCTCCCTGCACGGTGAACGAGCGCATCAGGTAGGGGGTCTGAGGTGCTCTTTCGCCCTCGGCCGGCCTGTGCGCCGGTACTTTGCCTCGCTGCAGGGAGTCGATGCGCACACAGGCCTCGTACATGTCCAGATCAGTACCCAACACCACCAGGCCGTGCGCGCCCGCGAATTGCTCGCACCCATCCTTGGGCTTCTTGCCCCGCAGGAACACCACCCCCACAAATTCTGCCATCAGCGCCGATACCACGGCCTGTTGCGTGGCCAGTCCGGTCAAGAGGAGCGACTCCGGCTGCCCAAAGGCCAGCACGTCGCTCATCAGGTCGGAGGCGTACACGTGCTGCACTGGGGCATCGAGGCGCTCGGCCCCAACCAGCACCCTCGCCTCCAGAGCCTCCATGACCTGCTTGACCAGCAGCATGGTCCTCTCGTGCGCGAAACCACCTGGGACCGACCGAGGCTGGAGGTGCTACGTGCTCCGCAGGCCGAGATCGTGCAGCTTGCCTGCCAACGCAAAGGTAGACATCGACGTCCACAAGATAGGAATGCCAAACTTGCTGGCCAAATCAATGGTCTCTTGCGGCACTTCTTTGCCGCTGGTCACCACCACGGCGGCCACGTCGACCAGGTTGGCTGCCGGAACAATGCTCTTGTGCGTCTGCACCGTCAGCCACAGATCGCCCTGGCGTGCCGAGGCCATGACATCGCTCACCATGTCGGAGATGATCACCCCCTTGACCTCGCGGTGTTCAAAGGTGCTCATGGGTCGCAACTCAAGTCGCTCCATCAAGTCCTTGGTAGTCATGCGGGTTCTCCTTGTAGCTGGCCGTCCCGTCGCTTCGCCTAAGAAAAAAGTGGCTTGCGTTCCCCAGGCGGTTCCTGGGAGAGCATGCCCACGTCGTGGAGGAACTCACCGCCACAACGAGAAAGGTCGGGGATGAGAGTGAAAGGCACCACTTTGATGCGCGAGCGCGTTACGTCCCGCCGCTGGTTGAAGTAGTCAGTGAGTATGGCCAACTTCCGCTCCGAAAGCGGCCTCTGTAATGCCTGCGGCAGGAAGCCGAAGGCGACCACCAGCCACGTCCGCTCTCGCTCCAGAGCGCGCCGCTGCTGCTCGACCGGACAGTCCTCCATGCAAGCGGTGCAGTGCATCAGTCCCATCAACTCGGAAAACTCCTCCACCTGCCCGCACAGGGAGCACTGCAGATCGAAGCGAAACGACTGCGCCGTTTCCACCCGACTCCAGAAGTGGTCATCCTCTCGGTACTCCTCGCCCAGGGGCAGGCCGTCTTCCGCAGAGAAGTAGGTCCTGACCAGGCCGCAATGGAAGCACTTCTCAAAAGCGATTAGCCCGAAGCGGACGTGGGCCATTTGCCAGCGGTGTGTACAGGTTGCCATAGCTGCCTGCTCCTGTCTGCTGCGTGCGTTTCAGTTCGGCGGTCTCTTGCACTGTGCTCTTTGGCGGTACACACGAACCTGCGGAAACGCGGGGTCACCCAGCGGAAAACGGGGAAGGGATAGACTACGTGGGTGTGCACTTCGGCCGGAAGGCGCAATGGACGGCGCCCTCTCTGGCGACGATCTGCAGCGCAAGTCGCGGCCATGGAGTACCCCTCATGGCTCAGGACCACTGGCCACCCACGAATGACCCATCAAGCGCGAAGGTGAGGATGGGTCGCGCAACCCCTGGCAGCATCATGCTGCGAAAGAGTGAACGACGTTCACGGCGAGTAATATTTACGCAATTCTCCAGCAAAAGTCAAGTGAATTTTTCGCCCTGCGTGAAGAAACCGCGCGGATGTGCAAGTGAAGTACCTGGAAATGGGCAACAGGAAGCGAAGGCGATTGCTCGGCCAGCGGCGAAGCCTCGACGGCCCGAGCGAGAGGGGCGGCGGGCGCAACCCCGCCGCAAGCCTCGCTGGCCGCACATCCGCTCTTCGCCACGGAGACGACACACGTGTCCATGCGGAGTCTGAGAACCTGGAGGGGGAGCCCACATCCCGGGCGCGGCCGCTTTTGCCCGGCCCGGCCCCCACGGCCGGCACCGCTCCCCAAGAGCGGCGCCGGCCGATTCGTGACCCCTCTT
>JACIZP010000139.1 GCA_014359355.1 Calditrichota bacterium
GGGGATCGTGTTGAGCCCAGTGGTACTCCTCCACCCGGTCATCGCTTACGCCGACCCTGCCAGGTTTGCCCACCACACACGGGGCCAGGTCCAGGATCACCCGGTTCCCCCACCGTTGCTGGCGCACCGTGAAACGCCCTCCACTGGCAAACTCAACGGCGACTGTCCCCTCATGATAGGTGACCCCCTTCACCGGCACTTGCGGGGATGGCAGCATGGGAACTGCCGCGCAGCCGACCATGCCGCCGAGCAAGGCGACAAAGCAGAGGCGACGCAGGGACAGCGCCCCCTTCCCCAGTGCCATCCTGAACGCTTGTGCTCTCTTCACGCGCCCCAGCCCTTTCTGCAGTGTGCTCCTCTCGCCGTCGCGTGCCATTCAGCGCACATTTACAAATATAGCAATATCCGTGGCATTCGCAAGCAGAAAATGCCGCTTAGGCGTTGGCAAGCAAGGCTTGAATAAGGCCTCAGAAAATGCAAAGGCCGCTTTCCATTTCTGGAGAGCGGCCCTGCAGCGAATGTGGAATGAGAGTGTGAAGCAGTAGAGAGGGAGTTTCTATGTCAGTCCATCGCGATCCTTGACTACCTCAGCAGCGAACCCGCTCACTGGATGAGCTTGACGGCGAACAGGTCTGAGCCACCACCACCCATTTCACCGCGCGTGGCGGCGCGCATGTAGTATCCTACTACGTCCTGTCCGTCCATGCCCACCAGGAAAAACACCCCTAGACGGACTACCGTCACTTCGCTGCGGCCATTGGGATCCTCGTTCGGGTCAATCAAAGGGATCTTGCAGATGCGCGGACTGCTATCGCCCGGGTAACTCGACCCTTCCACATGGTCGCCGTCCCAATAGGCATTGGGGTCGCGAGCAAGGACGTCTTCAACACCTTGCGAGGTTGGCCCCTGCATGTTCCCGGGTTCCACCAACAGCCGGTCGCCGATCTTGACTATGGACGATGAGCCGTTGATGATATTCTCTCGGTAAGCATCCGCGCCGCGCACCGGCGAGCCGCGATTGATTGGCGGGAAGCAGACAGGGTAATGCCAGCTTCCGCCACCGTTTTTCCCCACCTTCAGCCGCACGAGGTCTCCCACCTGCCAATGTTGGTCAGGCACCGCCCACGGTTTGAGGCCGTAGCTGGAACGCACCGTGCCACAGGTGGCGGTCGCCTGCGCGGAGATGTTCACTCGGCGCAGGCCGATGAGCTGCAAAAAGAAGAGGTTGACAGGCCGCGTGACGGAGACAGAGACCTGATTCGTCGCCGGGAAAGAGACCTCAGTCGGGTTGAGCTGCAGTGACCGGTTCTGCAGCCTGTTTGCCCCGAAGGTTGC
Organism: Calditrichota bacterium; assembly: GCA_014359355.1. NCBI lineage: Bacteria > Pseudomonadati > Calditrichota > Calditrichota bacterium. Next base: position 1,336 of record JACIZP010000139.1, read on the forward strand.
TACCGCGTAGGAGATGGCGGTCTGGTTGTCACGGATGAGCCCGCGCGCCCCAGCCAACGCCGCCGCATCCACCGCCGACTGCAATTGGGTGCGCGAGGAGAGGATCGACCCCAGGTCGATGGCCATCCCCGCACAACAGAGGAACACGAACATCATTGCAGTCGCTAAGGCAAGAGCGCTCCCTCGCTGATCGCCGGGCAGGCGCCGCACCCAACCGCCGCTTCCCAGCACTGCCCGAGCTTCGCGACAAGTTCTGCGCACGTGTTGAACGCCTTTCTTCACTCTTGCCCTCCGCGTGCTCACCCTAACCATCCGCCGCGCTCCGTCCCCCACCCATCACCACACACACCACGCGGCCTGTCGACTTCCTCGTCCTGTTAGACTGCAACTGCTGTGCCAAAATTTGACAGTCAGCCGCTGACCTTGACTTTCAAGGAGTTAGCCCCCGCACAATGTCGCTGCTAACATCGAAGCACCACAGCATTTCATGCGCTACCGCAGCAAATCCTGCGCTCCTTCTATTGACGCACTCTCCGGCCCTCACCTGCGCACCTCTGTTCGCCCCAAGAGAAGGCCCTTCGCGTGGAAGCCATCTTGCTCTCACGAAATCAGCTTCACGCAAAAGAGGTCAGAGCCGCCGCCGCCCATTTCGCCAATCGTCGCCGCCCGCATGTAGCGCCCGATGAGGGACTGCCCCTGCATGCCTTCGATGAAAAACACCCCAAAGCGGACGACGGTCACAGAGCTTCGCCCCGGGCCAGGCAAAGAGTTAGGGTCGATGAGGGCGATCTTGCAGATGCGCGGACTGCTGTCGCCAGGGTACCGCGAATCCTGAATGCCGCTTGGACTGAGCCAGGCGTCGGGGTCCAGCGCCAGGATCTGGTCGACCGCCTGACGCGTGGGGCCTACCATGTCGCCGGTCTCCACCAGCAGTTCGTCGCCAATCTCAATGGCCATTGAGGAACCATTGACGATTGCGTCCTCGTAGGCGGCGGCCCCGGTGACGGGATTGCCCTTGTTCAGCGGCGGGAAACAGACCGGATAGCGCCAACTCGGCACCTCGCCCGGCGGTCCTGCCTTCAGCACCACCACGTCTCCGGGGAGCCAGTGCAAGTCCGGGACTGCCCATGGTTTGAGCCCGACCGCGGATCGTGCGCCGCCACAGGCAGCGACCGCCCGCGCCGACACAGCCACGCCGTTGGCGCGCACCAGCTGCAGAAAGTAGATTTGCACGGGCCTCGTGACTCTGACTTCCACTTGTCCGGCGCCGGGAAACGACACCTCTCCCGCCGCCAGCGAGATCTGGCGATTCTGCACCCTGTTGCGTCCGAAGACTTGAATGGCAGAAGCTATCGCCTCCGCTTGTCCGTTAATCAGCCCCCTTGCTCCGGCCAATGCCGCGGCATCTGCTGCTGCCTGGAGCTGCGCACGCGCCACCAGAATCGCACCGATGTCAATCGCCAGGCCACAGACCAGCAGACAAATGAAGAGCGCAACGGCGGAAACGGCAAGTGTACCGCCCTTTTCGTTACGCCCGAGCGCTTGGCTGTCCCCGCGCCCATCCACCTTGCATGCCGCAGAAGGTTGTCTGAACCGGTACCAAGAGCGTGAGCCGTCGTTCTTCACTATGGTCCCCTCCTCGCAGGAGAGGCCGAACCTTCTTGCGGTCCGGCCTCTTGTCGTGGGATTGAAGCGCACCGCGCTTTGCGTGTGGCCTGCTCTTACCCAGCCGTGCCCTACCACACTTCCCCTGCAGGCGCCACGCCCGTGTTCACAACGCCAGGCCAGCCGCGCACCATAACCACTTTCAACCCTCCGCCCATGTCGCTGTGACAACCGCAATCCCTGTGTTCCTCGTCGCCTGGAATGCCACCTCCCCGCCCATCATCCCGCTGCCAGTGCTGCACATCCCCTGCGCCCTCGGCCTGGGCACGCCGACCCTCCACCTTCCCATCCGCGACCGCCTGTCGGCTCCCATCGTGCCGCAAGGTTGCGCTCATGTAGTCCTTCTGCCATACCTCGGGGACCTGTCCGTTGGTCCACTCAGGGTTGCGGTTGTCACAGAACGATCTCACCACGCCCTTTACCTCTTCACCACCCCGCACCACGCGGCTGGGCCACACGTCCGCCCGCCAAATTGCAACTGACGTGCCACAAATGTCGGCCCATTGATTTCGTGGAAGTTAACGTTGAAAGCAAGGCGCGGATCACCCCAGCCAGCGCAGCAAATGCTGCGCTGGCGCATGAAATGCTGCGCTCAGGAAGGCGAGCTAAGCGATCCCGTACTTCTCCAGGCGATAAACGAAGGTAGGTTTGGAAATGCCCAACAGGCGGGCTGCTTGCGCCTTGTTGCCCCCGGCGCGTTCCAGTGCCTGCTTCAGGAGGCTCTTCTCCACTTCTTCCAGCTCGATGCCCTCGGGTGGCAGAGAGAAGCTTGTGCTGGGGGCCCCGCTCTCTTCGCGCCGTACAAAGTCCAAAAACTCGGGTCGCAGCTCCTCGCCGTCGTGAGTCAACACGGCGCGCTCGATGACGTTGCGCAGTTCGCGCACGTTGCCGGGCCAGTGGTACTCTTCTAACAGGCGGCGCGTCCTGTCGGGAATGCGCACAAAGGACTTGTTGAACTTCCGATTGAACTCGTTCAGGTAGAGTTTGGCAAGGGGGAGGATGTCCTCCTTGTGCTCACGCAGCGGAGGGATGGCGATGTGCGCCACGTTCAGGCGGTAGTACAGGTCTTGCCTGAATTTGCCTTCGCGCACCGCGGCCTGCAGGTCGCGGTTGGTCGCGGCGATGATCTGCACGTCGACCTGGATCCTCTCCGTGCCGCCAACGCGGTAGAACTCCTGGTTCTCGATCACGTGCAAGAGCTTGGCCTGCTGACTGAGCGGCGTCTCGGCGACCTCATCGAGGAAAAGCGTGCCGCGGTGTGCGAGCTCAAACTTGCCAGGCTTGCCCTTGTCCAAGCCGCCGGTGAAGGTCCCGCGTTCGTATCCGAAGAGCTCGCTCTCCCAAAGGTTCTCCGGAATGGCCGCACAATTGACCGGGACAAACGGATGTTGGAAGCGCTGTCCCAGGTAGTGGATGGCGCGCGCGATGAGGTCCTTGCCCGTACCGGTCTCGCCCGTAATGAGCACCGTTGCCCCGGGCACCTTGATGAGCTTGTCCACCATGACCATGATCTCTTTCATTGCCGGGCTCTGGCAGACAATCTGATCCAGGCGGTTACGCTCCACTTCCACGCGGCGCAGTTGCTCGATCTCCTGCTTGAGAGCGACGCGCTCGGCGGCCTTCTCCACCGTGTGAAAGAGGTTCTCCCGACTGATGGGCTTGGTGAGGTAATCGTAGGCGCCGAGTCGCATGGCCCGGACCACGTTCTCCGGTTGCCCATAGCCGGTGATCATGATGCAGACGACGTCCTCGTGCCGGGCGCGTATCTTCTCCAAAAGGGCAAACCCGTCCATGCCCGGCAGGCCGATATCGATGAGCACGATGTCCCAGCGCTCGTGCTCTAAGTACTTGAGTGCTTTCTCGCCGCTTTCCACCCCGCTCACGCTGCACTTGCCCTGTAGGGCGGTGATGATGGACTCGCGCATCAAGGGATCGTCTTCGACGGTTAACACACGAATCCGTGCCTTAGCGGAATTCTCAGCCATCTTCTCCTCTTTCCTCTGAGGCCGCTGGGAAAAGGATGCAGACCGTGGTCCCTTCCCCAGGCGTGCTGCTAATGTCGATGGTCGCCCGATGCGATTCAAGGATGCGGTGCACCACCGAAAGGCCTAAGCCAACTCCCTCGTGCTTCGTGGTGAAGAAAGGGTCAAAGACGCGGCGGAGGTCTTCCGGGGCGATCCCCACGCCCGTATCCTCAAAGCCGACTTCTACCATGGGCGCCTCCTGTGTACCGCGGGGCCTCCCCCAAATGCGCAGGCGCCCGCCCCGCGGCATGGCCTGTACGGCATTGAGAACGATGTTGACGAAGACCTGGTTGAGTTGTTGCCAGTCAGCTTGAACCATGGGCAGGTCATCTGCCCACTCCTGAACCACCGAAACTTTGGCCTTGCTCAGATTGGTGGCCATCATCTTCAGCACATTGTCAACCACTCGCCGGATCTGGAGCTTTTCGAAGCTCGGTTCGGCAGGCCGGGCAAAATCCAAGGTGCGTTGGACAATACTGGAGATGCGGTTGACTGCCTCCATGCTGCTCTCCAGTATGTGCCGCTGCTCGCTGGTGAGCTGGGTGCATTGCAGGAGGTGATCGAGATTGAGCTGGATGCTGCCGAGGGGCGTGCGGATCTCGTGGGCGATCCCCGACGAGAGCTGACCCAACGAGGTGAGCTTGTCCACCCGCTGCAAATGGCGCTCCATGCGCTTCTTCTCGCTGACATCGCGCAGGTAGAGGAACGTTGCCGGCTGGCCGTCGTAGGTGCCGTGCACCAGGTCCACCTCGAGCTCGATCTCCTCCCCACCTGGGGCCAGGAGGCGAATCGGCGCCGCACCGATCGAGGATTGCGGTTCAGAGGAAGTGCTCACCTGCCGGCGGACCTCCTCAGGCAAGAAGCTCAAGCCGCCCGCTGCCAACTGCTCAAGGTCTTTGCACCCCGCCATGTCCATCAGCCGACGATTAGCGAACCGCACTTTGCCGTCCACGAGAATAGCCACGCCGTCCCGGGACTGTTCCACCAGCGTGGCATAACGCTGCTCAGACTCTTCGATGCGCTGCGCCATTTGGTGGAGTCGCGCCAGCGCCTCGTTGAAGGCCGTCGCCAAGGTGCCGACTTCGTCCGTGCCGGAGACTTGCACGCGTAGCCCAAAGTCCCCGGTGACGCGAATGGCCGCGACCTGGTCAACCAGGGAGTTGATGCGTTTGATGATCAGCTTCTGAAACAGGGCCATGACGATGAAGGCGACGGCGAGGCCGATGACCGTATTGGCGAGCAGGGCGAGAAGCAGCGTCTGCTCCTGCCGGGCCAAGAATACCTTCGGACTGGCGACCTCTAACCCGATGGTCGGCTTGCCGGTGATATCACGCAGCACGCCCCGGGCGACGAGCTGCGCCGCGCGCCCGTAGTCGATCACTACCTCCTGAGGACTGCCTGCCCCCTCGGCGCTGCTGAAGGTGGCCCTTAACTCCCACGGCATGGCTGCGCGCGCAATGGGCTCGGCGAGGAAGCGGCTGACCACGAGTCGCTGGCCTTCTTGCGAACATGGGGCACTTGCCAAAACCAGTGGGCCACAGGTGGTATTGACCAAGCCGGAGGTGTCGGCGGCAAGAAGCGGAAGAAACGGAGCAAGGGCCACCTGCGCGGTCTGCCCACATTGCCCGGCAGCGACCGAGTCCACAGACGTCCACCAGGCCAGGTTCCCGCGGTCAACTATGGCGGCAATGTCAAACGGTGGGATCAGCAACCCCGTCGCGGCCTGCGTGCTCCCGGACAGAGAAGCGAGCGTCTTGACCCCATTGGCGCCGTGCGCGGCGAGCGCACGGGCCACCTCGCGCAACTCCGCCTGCTGTTGCTCCACCAGGGCCGCACACCGGCGGAAATTGGCCTCTGCGTACTCGCGCTCCACGGCGCGATGGTACTGGGCAATGCGCAGCCGCAGAATGCCATACTCCACCGTGGTAAAGAAAAAGATGAGCACTGCCAGGAGCAGGACAATCTTCGCCTGGAGCTTCACCGTGCGCAGGCCTCTCCCTTGTTTCCACCACTCCCGCCACCACGGGCCACACGTGGCCTGGCGTTTCCGCAAACCGTTTTTTATTTACCCACATGAAGGCGCGTTCGCGGACATCGGCAAAGGGCGGCTCAACTGGAGGGCTACTTCAGAAGCTGAGCCAGCGGTTGACTTTCAGCAAGAAGACGTTTTCCGATTGGGTGTCAAACAGTGCACGGCCGTCGTCCGTCAGAGAAAAGGTGCCCCGGTCGTCCACGCTGGTCCTGCCCTGCGACCACACCAGAAAGAGAGTCGACCCCGGGCGGTACTCCCAACGGAGCACCAGATTGCTCCGGAACTGGCGGAAGTTGAAATTGGGGTTGTCCGGATAGTCATACGGGGCGTAGCGCTGCTCATAGACAGCCGCACGAGGTGAGACGACCGTGCGAAAGCGCGAGTAGGCCCCCGCCGTGAGGAACGGCATGCCGTAGAACTGCACACTGAGTGTCGGGGTGAACGTGTAACTGAGCCTGATGGTAGCGAAAATCGTCTTCTGGTCCAGTCGCGCGAAGATGTAGTCGCTGCCGCCCGGTCGGGCGATTTCGTCCACGTACTGCCTGTCATCCACCTGCGGGAGAATGCCCAAGCCCAATGAGCAATGCACACGGCCGTCTGGCCGCACGGTGAGCGAAGGCATCAGCCGCAACCCGTGCGTCCCGTACCTGTCTGCGGACCACATTGCCTGCACGCTCAAGGAAAGCGTCTTTTGCTCATCAGTGAAAAAGCGTGCAAAGAGGTTCAAGCTGGCGGGCACCAAGATAGCCGGTCCACCCCGCAGGCTCGAGGTCGACAGGCGAGGGCCGTTACCATTCACGCCCACAAATCCGCCCCAGTAGTTGAGGAAACGAAAACGGAAATTGGCACTTCCCCCGACGCCCAGCTTTTCACCCCCGAAGTTGGTCACATGCCAGAGGTTGACATTCGCCCCGTAGTCACGCAGGAGCTTCCCTGGACGATACCAGTTGTAGCCGAGAAAACCGAAGTGGATGACAAAGTCAGCATCGCGCTGGTAGCCCAGGTCATTCACCTCAAACCCTGGGCTGCGCACCACGCCTCCCACGCCATACGACCAGTTGCCGCCGGCGAGTTTCCCGACCAGGTAGGAGGCCGCCATACCCGAGAGGGTAGTGCGAGAAGGATCGAACTTGACGTGCCGCGCATCCGGCCGCTGAAAGTAGCGGGCCGAGCTCGTTTGCGCCTCTGTAATGGCCTCCTGGTGACCACGAATGTGGCTGGCGGCCACCTTCAGCTCCAGGAAGAAGCGGTCCTGGCTCCAGCGATGGCTAAAGTCAACCCCACCGGCGAAAGCCTGGCGGTTCAGACTCTGCACCGCAGGGGAATCGATGTCGCGTACGACACTGGTGAACATGGCGCCGAGCGTGCTTCTCCCCTGCCGAAAGTCCTTCTGAGTACGGACGGCCAAGTAGTTGGCCCGCGGCTCCACTGTCTCCGTGTACCTCCTCCCTTGGTCATGGACCTCGGCGACCTCGCGGTCCGTGAGCGCCTCAAGCACACCGATCGACCAGCCATGGCGGCTCTTGCCGGTCACTTTGCCGGCAAAGAGGATGGTAGTCAGGCGAGGCAGGTTCACATAACCTTCGTCAGACACCTCCGGAGAGTGCTGTGGCGTCCTTCCAATGCGCCGCGAGTAGAAGAGCGTCTCGTTGCCCATGTCGCCATCACCCACCCCCACGCCAAAGTTGAAGATGTTGTTACCTTCCAAGAAGAAGGGCCGCTTTTCCTCAAAGTAACTTTCATAGGCCGTCAGGTTAAATTCCGACGGATCAGCCTCCACCTGCCCAAAGTCCGGGTTGATGGTGATGTCGAGCGTGAGATTCGAAGAGATGCCGTACTTCAGGTCTCCTCCAATGTTGCCTACCCATCTCCTCGCGCTGGAGAAAGGGTTGCCCTGTTCCACGGGCCGCCGCTCAAGGCTGCCCACGCTGTAGGGCAAGAGCTGGAGCCGCCGCGGGGCAGGAATGTCCTCAATCCCCTCAAGATCACCGAAGAGCGCCACGACGCTGTTGGCGTTGCGCGGAATGAGGCGCCACAGGTCGATTTCCTTTTTCCGGCTGATGATGCGCCCGACCTGAAACCCCCAGCGATGGTGTCCTTGGGGGAAGCGGAGTTGGCTGAAGGGGATGCAGAACTCCGCTGTCCACCCCGTGGAGTCGCGGGCTACGGCGACGTCCCAGACGGCATCCCAGCTCGGGTCCTCGTTGACGTCGTCGGAGCGGTAGAGGTCGCTGCGCGCGCCGGCAGGGTTGACACCGAATTGGAAGGCGGTGCGATGATCGCCGTAGCTGTCGATGGCGACCAGTATCCAGTCGGAGGGGGATTCCACATCGCGGCGGGTCAGCAGCCCACGGATCTTGTCCGGCTCCGAATCGAATGCGCGCACCGCCACGTAGAGGTGCTCATCGTCATAGGCGACCTGCACCGTGGTGGGCTCGCTGGCAGGCGCACCCTCGTCCGGTTCCATTTGCACAAAGTCGCCGCCATTTGGCGCCACCTGCCAGACCGGATCATCCAGGCGTCCGTCGAGGCGCACTTTGCTCCCCTCTATGCGCACGGCCTGTAACACACGGGGCGGCACCGAAGCGATCTCCTGGATGGCTGGGCGAGCGGCAATGCCAGTTGCTGTGGCGATGGATGTAGACAAACCAATCGCCAGGGCCCGAGAAAGCACGTAGGATTCCCTCCTCTTCTTCTACCTTCTTGCGCGCTACACTGCCTTAGACGAGGAGAATGCGGAAAAGGTTACATCGCCAACCCGCCGGTGCGACTGCCGTGGACAAGAATGGGCTGAGCCTCGCCGCCTTGCCTCCCTTGAGAGGGACCAGTGGCGGTTGATCACCCTCTGCCAGCCAGCCGGCACGGCTGTGGTTTTGCAAAGACGAGGCACAGCCGCGCATGTGGAGAGACCAGGCCGTGGCAGCGCGAAAGCGC
>JACIZP010000140.1 GCA_014359355.1 Calditrichota bacterium
ACCTCGATCCTCTCCTTCCCAAACGGAGGCATGAGGTAGATTCCCTGTACTCGCTGCCGGAACTGGCGCACAGTTTCCTGCGCCGTGGCGACACCCACTTCGCGCGCCTCTTCCTTCGTCTTTGCCTTGCGCATCCGCTCGGCCACTGCATCGCACACGTGTACGCCAGGGACTTCGTTGTTGAGGAATTCCACCATCCGGTAGCTCATGAGGGGCATGATGCCCAGGAGGACCGGGATACCGCAATCGGCTATGCGCTCCAAAAAGCGGGCGAAGAGTTCGTCGTCGAACACCGGCTGGGTGAGGGCGAATTCCGCCCCAGCCTGGATCTTCTGCGCAAAGCGGGCCAGCTCCCGCTCAAGGTCCGGCGCCGTGGGGTTCACGCCCACACCGATGAGAAACGAAGTGGGCGCGCCGATGGCGTTGCCGGCGATGTCCATGCCCTGGTTGAGCCCGGCGATGATGCGCGTCAGGCCAATGGAGTCAACATCGAAGACTGCGGTGGCGCTCGGATAGTCACCCAGCTTGGGCGGGTCGCCGGTGATGGCCAGGATGTTGCGTATGCCCAACGCATGGGCACCGAGGAGGTCTGACTGGATACCCAGCAGGTTCCGATCTCGGCAGGTGTAGTGCAGCAGCGGCTCGACCCCCAACTCTTCGTGGATGATTTTGGCCAAAGCCATGGGGCACATCCGCGCCGAGGCCCGCGGCCCATCTGGGATGTTCACCGTGTCGATGCCCAGCTCCCGCAACCGGGCCACGCCGGTCAGCACCTCTGCGGGGTCACAACCTCGCGGGGCCAGCACTTCCACCGATACCACGAACTTCTTGCCCAATTTTCGGCCCAGAGCAGACTTGTCCTCGCGGGGCTTTGCCGCCGCCTTGAGGGTGGCTTCGGCACGGGGGGCAATGGCGATCGCCGCGTGGCGCGGGGCGGTAGCGCGCACTGCATTGGCTATGGCGCGTATGTGCGCTGGAGTGGTGCCGCAACAGCCCCCCACGATACGCGCGCCGGCTGCGATGAAGCGCCGAGCGAATTCGGCGTGGTACTCCGGCGAGGAAAGGTAGATGTAGCGCCCCTCCACCAGGCGGGGCACACCCGCGTTGGGTTGGGCCGAAATGCGCGCTGCGCCAGCGGCGTGCATCCGCTGCACCACCTCGAGCATGGGCTGGGGTCCTACCGAGCAGTTGGCCCCCACGACGTCGGCCCCCTCATCCAGCAGACGGGTAGCCACCTTCTCCGGTATGGCCCCCAACAGGGTGCGGCCGTCGTCGCCAAAGGTCATCTGGGCAACCAGCGGCTTGTCCGTGAGCGACCGCACCGCCCGCAACGCGGCGACAATCTCGTTGAGGTCGGCAAAGGTCTCCAGCAGGAAGATATCCACGCCGCCTGCGAGCAATCCCTCTGCCTGCTCGCGAAACGCAGCCTCCGCCTCCGCAGGCGTTACGGTGCCGTAAGGCTCGAGCTTGACCCCCAGCGGCCCGATGGCTCCCGCGACAAATACCTCCTCTCCCGCCACGCTCCGGGCCAGCTCTGCCCCTGCGCGATTAATCTCGGCCACCACGTGGTCAAAGCCATGTGGCGCCAGCTTGAAGCGGTTGGCACCGAAGGTATTGGTTTCGATGATCTGCGCCCCTGCCGCCACATACTCCCGGTGGATCTCTCCCACCAGCTCTGGCTGGCTCAGGTTCAATTCGTCAAAGCAGCGGTTCAGATAGATGCCGCGGGCGTAGAGCATGGTGCCCATGGCGCCATCGCACACCAACACCCCTTGGTCAAGCCGCTGCAAAAAGTCCGCGCCCAAAGTCCCTGCCTCTTGCTGGTGCCCAGAAGGGCCCTCTCAGAACTCCGCCCCCAACGACCAGTAGTACCTTGGCTTCCTTGCGGTGGCGTACAAGTCGGTAGGCCAGCCCACGTCGAACTGCAGCACCAAGAAGCCGATATTGGCGCGCATGCCAAAGCCGAAGGCCATGCGCAAGTCTTCCAGCTTGTAGAAACCGTTGGGCGCGCGGGTAAAGGCCGTAAAAGGCTCATCCCGGTACTGTGCTCCTGCCAAGTCGGCGAACAGAGCCCCACGGATGTCCTCGAAGCCAATGGGCAACGGCCACCCCATGAGGAAGTAGCGGATCAGCGGGAAGCGGAACTCAAAGTTAGTCAACATGAACCAGTTGCCCGCCAGCTCATAGTAGCTCCCGCCGCGGAAGGGCATTTCGAAGGAGGCGAAATAGATCTCCTCGATGTTGTTGACCCGCACGTAGCCCCCGGCGAATTCGCGATTGATCCAGTTCTCCACACCGCCGACAAAGAACTGCTGGGGCTGTTTGCCAAAGCTGGCTCCGCCCGCTGCGCGCAGGACAAAGTTGTACTCCTTCCCGATCTTGTAGTACCTTCGCCAATCCAGCCGGGCGGTGATGAATTCCGCCCCGCGCTCGCCGAACAGGCCGGGGCTCGCCATCAGGCCCACCGCACTCCGGCGCCCGTTCACCGGACCGGTGATACCCCAGAGCGACGTGTCGTCCACCCACGAGGTGCCCAGCAGGACAAACCGGCGCCGCGTGGGCGGCAGGTAGCCGATGTCCTCGAGGAACTTCTGATCCTCCTCGCTGAAATCTAAGTAGTCGCGGTCGATGCCCATGAAGCCTGCGCTAAAGTCGATACGCCGGAACCGGGAAAGCGGCAAGCTAAAGTATGTGCTCAGCCCATAGTTGCGGTCGCGGATGAGGCCGAGGTCGTACGAGAAAAAGAAGTAGGCGTTATGGTACCCACCCACGCCGATATCCAGGCGGCGCGGCAGGTAAAAGTAGGTGACCATGTAGTCCGAGTTGCGAAAATCATAGAAGAGGTTCGTGTAGATGTTGATGCGGTGATTGCCCAGAACGTCCGACAGCGCCAGTTGCGTCGTCCCCTGCACGCCGAAGTACTGACTGTACTCAGCCGTGCCATAAATGATGTCCGGCGAGAACTTGACTTCGTAGTCGTGCACCCGAAAGGCCCCGCTCTCGGTCCTGATCTCGGCCGAGTCCAGCGCGACCTTCTTCACTTCCGGCTCGAACTCGATCTGGCCATCTGCGAACTTTTCGTCAAACACAAAGTTCCGATACTTGTTCTCTCTCTCCCGGAACCCGGGCCGCATGTCCACCACCCGGGCTAGTTCCATCTCCCGCTTTTCCCTCTCCTTCTCCCGCTGCTCCATCACTCTGGTGAACAACGCCGTGGGGGCAGGATTCACGGTGTGCGGCTTGATCTCCAAAGGATTGCTCAGGAGGTAAAGGTCGTAGCCCGCATTGTAAAACGAGGTGAATGCTAATCGAGTGCCGTCCCCGCTCCAGCTCGGTTGGAAGGCACCGGTGAGCAGATCGGTGATCGCCCACTCGTCGCCAGTGGCCAGCTCCTTAAGGTAGAGGTTGGTGATGCCGGTGCGGTCGCTGGTGAACGCGATGTACTTGCCATCTGGAGAATAGACCGGCGTGCGCTCGACGAAATCGGTAGTGGTGAGCCTGGTGATGGTCCCGTCTTCCAGTGACAGCTCGAAGATGTCAAAGTTCTTGTAGGCAGTCTCGTGAATCTTCACATCGCCAGCCACGGTTGGGTCCACGTACGGCCCGCGGTCGCTGGCAAAGACAATCCTTGTACCATCGGGCGACCAGGAGGGCTCCACATCACTGAAACGGTCGTTGGTCAACTTGCGAAATTCCCCGGTCGGCAGGTCCACCACGTAGATGTCGCTCTGCCCATGGTAGGTGCCGGTAAACGCAATCCGCCTGCCATCTGGGCTCCAGCTTGGGTTGAAGGCGCCATCCAAGGCAAAGCTCAGCGTGCGCACGATCTTGCGCTGCTTCACGTCCACGATGTGCAGCACGTCGCCTTCGCCTGCCTTGGAGCCGAAGACGATCTGCTCGCCATCCGGGGACCAGCTGATGTTCGGTCCCTTTAGCCAGTGCAGCTCCTCAAGGTTGGCAGTCTTCTGCCCGCTCACCAACTTGGCGAGAATCTGCCCATCCACGGCGCTCATCAGGTAGACATCGAAGTAGTCCGAACGGTCAGAGAGGAAGGCAATCTTGTCCCCCTTCGGGCTCAGGGCCGGGCTGGTGTTGACAAAGTTGCGGTCTTTCTTGTGGTCGGTGAGGCGCTTGGCAATGTCCTCCGGTTCGCGATGGGAGCCAATATCAGGCCAATACAGCTCCTTCACCCACTTTTGCCACCGTTTGGAAAGGTCTTTCACGTTGACGCCAACCGCCTGCTTCACGCCGCGGTCGACGCTCTTGCTCACTTTGATCTTGCCCAAAAGTTCGCCGATCTTCTGCCCGCCGTACCGGTCGCTGATGAACAGCAGCACGGACTGCCCGCCCTTGTAGGCGAGGAACCCGCTCAGCATCTCGATCTCCGGCAGGTAGCCGTTGATCGCCGCATCGCGCATGTACATGTCCGATTCAAAGTCCCAGCCGCGGCTCTCATACTCGGCCAAACCTTCTGCCAGCCAGAGCGGCAGCTGCAGGCGCGTGAGGCCGGTGATGATAGACTGCACACCGCTGCCGTACACCATCTGCAGCATCACCGCGTGCGTCAGCTCGTGGTGGATGACGTGGCGAAACCTCTCCCACTCGCCATCATAGGGCACCACCACCCGGTTCTTGAAGAACTCGGTAAATCCTCCTACCGACTCCTCCGGCGGCGAGAGGTCCACATTGGTCTGGCCAAAGTCGTTGTGCGAGTTGTGCACGATGATGGTGATGCGGTCGGTGAGTTCGTAGCGAAAGTCCTTCTTCAGCGCGCGGTAGCTCTGCTCAGCGACCTCGGCGGCGAACTCGGCGATACTCTGCCCCCCTTCGGTGAAGTAGATGTTGAAATGTTCCGACTGCAGGTACTGCCATTTGAAGTTGGTGTATTGCACTTTGTTCTTGCCAAAGTATTGGCCCATGGCGACGCTGGTGCCCAGCGTCCACAGGCAGGCAATGATAAGAATGCGAGCAGGCTTCATGGTCATACTCCGTGACTAAGAACTGGCAGGTACGCTCTGCGCCTTCCGAGGAAGGAGAGGCATGCAAGCACCTTGCCAGCGCAGAACACCTGGCTGCGCGGGCCGTTCGGGCTAATCCTCCCCCCTCGACGCAAAGTTTGTAGCCACCTGCGCAAAAAAGCTTTTCGCCGCACTGTCCGCGGCGCCAATCGTATTGTACCAAATCCCCGCATAAGAATCAAGCAGAAATTGGTCCGCCGCGGCAGGCTTTGGGCGACGGCAGCGCAACGGAACGCCCACCTTGGCTCTTCGGCACCGACTCTTGAACCTTGGGGCGCGCCGTCCAGTTCCGTCGCCAGCGCGTTGCATTCCGGCGCGGGGCCAAAGCGAGAGCGGAAAACTCTTGACACAAAGGGTGGGGCTGCATTATATTTTGCAGCACAGACACGGAAAAGGAGTCGGAACACAAGGAGGCATGCAGGGACATGGCAAGGAGCAAGAGCAAGCAGAAGCGGCGTCGGATGAAGCTGCAGCAGAAGAGGAAGGCACGGAAGAAGCGGGCCAAGGCTTTGCGGGCGGCGCAGGCGGCCCCGGCTACGGGCAGCGAAGGGTAGTGAACCGGTCGGTATAGGCCTAACCGCCTTCCCTTATACACAACGCGGACACGGAAACAAGAGGAGCGCCCTCCTTTCCTCGTTCTCCTTCGGCCGCGAGGCGTGGCTCTGCCCCCCTTTTGCTATTGAAAATACCGGTTTTTTTATCTTACTATGGAGCCAACGGCAAAGGGCGTGGGGCACCCTATGACAATGCCTCAGGGCTTCTCAGAAGGAAAGGAGGTGGCAGGCATGCGATACCTCACCATCGCATTAGGCGCTCTCCTCGCGCTGCTCTCACGCTCCAGGGAGGACTGGCAACCCCTTGCTCCGGGGCAAGGCAACGAGGCGATCGCTGGCGCAACAATGGCCAATCTGAAGGAAGAGCCGCGGAGCGCACGGCAACAAGAGGACCCGAGTGGCGGGTACAAGCCGGAAACGTCGGAACTGGTGGAATGGGAAGGTCAACCCTTCTTGATCGACTATGGCTCCGACATTGTCGAGGTCTGCCCCCGACCAGATCCGACCCTGCGATTCTTTGCCTATACCAGCATAATGTTGCCAAACGGTGACCCCTACAATATCTACAGGATCCGGGTAACGAGCACTGCGTACTACCGTCCGATGGTAGAGACGAAGTGGCATTTCCTGGAAACGCGGCAGAACATAAACCTGGACTGGCACTACGTGTCCCTCAGCTGGGAGCGGTCCATGCCCTTCGCCTGGGAAGGCCGAATGAAGTCCGAACATGGCTGGATGTTGGGCAAGGGGATTCCGGAGGCGGTCCGGGAATCTGAGGCGGGGCCGGTGGGCGCCTCCCACGCTACGCGGCTCCTGCCATAGTAAGGGGAAGGAGGAAGAGTTCAACAGCCGGACCCAAACCAGGAGGCCCGGCCCCACGCCCGCGGCTCTCTGCCTGCCAGTCAAAGGGGGCTGATAGCTCTAACTCTTCATTGGGCATGTCGAGGCTCGCCAAGGAGGCAGGTATGAGCGCAAGAACGCGACCCTCCGTCTGGCCAGTAGTGGCCCTGGTGATGATGGCCTCTTGCACCGCGGCGCAGCAGCCTGGGGCCCTGCAATGGTCGCTGGTGGAGGTAGTGGAAAGGGGGCTGGCCTTT
>JACIZP010000141.1 GCA_014359355.1 Calditrichota bacterium
CCAGGAACACGAGCACCACCATGCACAGCCGGAGCCTTTGGGACCGCGAAGTTGGTTGAACACCGTCTCACTGGGTTTCTCCGGTGGTGTGGTGCCGTGCCCCAAGGCTTTGGTCATCTTGCTCCTGGCCATATCGATGCACAAGATCCCCCTTGGGCTGGCGCTTGTTGCCAGTTTCAGCCTCGGGATGGCAGTGGTGATGGTGGTGTTGGGCGTTGTCGTGGTGAGGGGGGCGCGCCTGGCCCAAGGCCGCCTGCCTGCCTGGGGTGCTCCTATCGTGGCCCTGGCCGGTGCCGTGGTGATTGTTGCCCTTGGTGTGCTCGTGACCGTTCGTTCACTTGTCGCAAGTTGATATGGCGAGACTCTCGGTCAGAATACATGGGTGGGCAGGCAGATCGACCTGGCCGGAGCGCCTGAGGGCCGCGTTTTTTTCTCCGGAGGATAGGTGACATCAGCAAAGTCATGGCTTGTGCCTCTCGCTGTCATCGGCCTAGCGTCGTGGGTGGTGCCAGCCGGGGGTCAATGGATCTATTTCCGCAACTTTGTTCGCCACGCCGACGGGCAGTTCTGCCGTCACCAGCCTCCCGAGGCGAGCTTTACGGTGTTCTTGAACGGCGACCAGTCGCGCGTTCTGTTGGAGAACGCGCCACGCTGGGACACGGGCGGCGATCCAAACATCGACGGCAAGGGGACCTTTGGCGTGGAACTGGGCAACTTTTCGCCAGCCGTCGCCGTGGGGGATTGCGTGGTCGTACGTTTTTGCTGCGAGGCGACCGGGGAACAGGGCGTTCTCGCCGAACGCATCGATGCCATCCCCTGGTACCGTTGGTTCTCCACACTGTATTTGGCTAAGGTGCAGATGCCCGCACGGCCGCGAGGGCTGCGCCTGCAGAAGAACCTTCGCGGCCATCGCGAGCTGGCGTGGGAGGCAATCCCGAATGCCACTTACACCGTCTATCGGCGGGCTCTACAGGATACCGTGGCTGGTGGTCAGGCGCGGATGCAGTACCAGCTCGTGGCCGAGGGGCTCTCCGCAAGTAGCTTCACCGACTCGACTGTGGTGCCGGGTGCGAGCTACGGCTACGTGGTGTTTGCCCGGTCATCGTCTGGCGTTTGGGGTCCGCATTCGGAGGAAGTCAACGAGATTGTAGCAGGTGCAGACTTGGACGTGGGGTGGATCGCCCGCCTGCCGCGCCTCAACTACGTGTGGGGCAGCACGGACCCAGCCGTGGAGGGATGGCCCAGGCCGGGGGAGGTGGTGACATGGCGCGCACATGTCCGCAACTGGGCCGCGGAGGATATGCCGGCTGTGGCGTATGTCTGGCTCCTCGACGGGAACGAAGTTGCCCGGGGCCTCGTCGACTTGCCCGGCTCAGGAATGGCGACCGTCGATTACAGCTGGCCATGGACCTTTGCGCGCCATGAATTGGAGTTCATCATCGATCCAGACAACGCAGTGCCCGAAGAGGAAGAAGGGAACAACAGCGTCCTCATCCATACCAACGCCCTCAGCGTCGGTTTCTACGTCGAGCAGAGCGTGTACGACTACTTTCACAGTTACCAGAAAGAGTTGGGAGTGCATGCCAACTCCTGGGAGGATTGGGCGCAGCGCCACGTGCGGCGCTGGAACCAGATGTTCGCCAATGCCATCTATCCAGAAACTCCGCAGGGAGTGCTGGACCGCCTGCGCATTGACCACATCACCGTGGTGCCCGATGGCAGGCTCCCTCTGGCTGGAGGTTTGGCGACAAACACACCCAACTTGCAGGATCGCACGGTCGACCTTCAGTGGGGTTTTCCTGCCAGCTTGCTGACAAGCGGTTTCTACGCTAATCACAACAGTACCAGCGACAGCAACCCCTTCTTTTTCGAGGGCTCACTGCTCCACGAACTGGGCCACGCACGCTACCTGATCGACCTCTACGGCTTCAACGTGCACGACGACGGCCGGGGCACCACCGTCGCCATCAAGGAGGGGGATCGGCTGGTCGTGGGAACTCATTACATGCCGCTCGTGGGCGGCGACGCGGTGCACTACACCCCCTACAAGGGGCTGATGAATGGGGAGTACACGTGGATTGACCGCTACAGTGCTGTCGCATTGAATCTCATTGCCGGCCACCGTGCGACCAAGGGCAACTACAACGCTCCGGAGAACATCGGGACATTTATGCAGGACTTGCCGTTCGAGAACTGCCTGACCGTGAAAGACGGCACCGGCAACCCCTTGCCCGGTGCCCAGGTCTCTGTCTATCGAGCCACGGGGCAGTCAGGCGTGTGGTACGGCAAGTACTTCGACGACAAGGCGGACATGCTGCTTTTTGCCGATGACCTGGGGAACGTCTACCTCGGGCGGTGTCCGTTTTCTGCAAGCGGCGTCATTGTCCACGACTACGGGTGGTCCAACGCGGTGCTCATCGTCAGGGTAGAGCACGAGGGGCGAGTTGGGTACGGTTTCCTTGAGGCTACAGATTTTAACATGGAGTACTGGCGGGGGCATTTCGAAGTGGGGTACCATGAGCTGCGCGTCAATCTCCTCCCCAAGACTGGCGTCGTGTCCGCTTCAGGGGAGGAGGAAGAAGCCAGCTGCGCGCTCAGCATGGCGTTTCCCAATCCTTTCAACGAAAGTACGGGATTTGGCTTCAGCACCACAGGACAAGGTCGAACGCAAGTGGCCATCTACGATGTGAAGGGCAGATTGATCAGAACGCTGATTGCGCAGGATCTTCCGGCTGGCACGTACCGGGTACAATGGGACGGACGCGACGAGCACGGTTTGATCTCGCCCACTGGCGTTTACTGGTGTCGCCTCACAAACGGGATGCTGGTGCGGAAGCAGCAGGTCACACTGGTCCGTTAGCTCGGGTGCCGGAACATGACTCGGCGGCTCATTGCAGTTCTCACGCTGGATGCGGTGGTTCTCGTATGGGCGACCTTGGGCCGGACCCAACACGAACTGTCGCAATTGGCTGTCACGGGCAGCGACCCGCTTTTTACCACCTATGCGGCACCCCTGGCACGCTCCCAATTCGTCTTGGACGAAGGGTATCAGCTCAAGTTTTCCGAGCCGGAAAGCGGAGTGGAGTTCACCACCGACAATGGGGGCACGCTTGGTCTCGCCTTCAAAGTGGGGGGCGTGGTGCGATATCTTGTGCGCGACCTGGTCGGAGAACCCGTGATTAGCGCCTCCTACAGTGACTTGGTGCGGCTTCACATGCGACCGTTTCCGGACATCGAAGCGGAGGTCTTCTTCCAAGTCTACAGCTCCAGGATTGCCATCGAAGAGGTGGTAATCACCAACTCGGGCATAGCCACACAGGTCGTGGATGTGTACGCGTTCCTCCAACACCCCGAAGGGTTAGGGGCGCCAGCGATGAGGGAAGATGCGCGAGCCTCTGTCTGCTCCCATGAAGAGCCCCCGGACTCGTGGACCGTTGAGCATGGCGTTCCCCATTGCCGCAACGTGACCGATGTCCTGGTTCTGGATGCGCCGGCCCAGGCGTACGGCGGCTATGCGAACTTGGGCGCGCCGCCGGCGCCGCCCCTGGCGCGTGATGCGCGCGGGAGCAACTACTGCGTGGAGTGGGGCACAGTGCGTCATGCCGACGGCTCTCTGTGCACGCACCAGCCGCCTTTGGTGCAACAGCTGGTCATGCGCGTGGGACACCAGGGCGAGATCCTCACCGAAGACGCACCAAAGTGGGGGGATCCGGACCCAAACATTCCGGGGAACGGTTTTCAGGGTTGCGAGTTGGGCAACTTTCTTCACCCGCCGCTGAGGGTCGGTGATTCGGTCATCGTGGTGGTTACCTGCAACGCCACCGGCGAACAGGGAATAGGAGGCGCAGCGGTGCGGGAACTGCCTGCGCCATCGGGCGTGCGGGTCGACGTGCAGCTCGCGCCCACCACGGTGCCGCCAGCACCCCGCGACGTGCACGCCCACTTTGCCGCCAATTACCAGGCGGCAGTGGTGACCTGGGTGCCCGAGCGTGGCTGCCGTTACAACCTGTACCGGAGAACGACGGGCACGCCAGGACGCTACGACTTGGTCGCCCAGGACCTCAGCGACCCCGGCTACCTCGACTTGGGGCTCGACCCGGACAGCAGCTACCGGTACGTGCTCGTCGGCCGCGACCAACACGGCACCTGGGGATGGCGCTCTGCCGAGGTGGGACGGCCAGCGGTGACCTCTTTCTTCGCAGACGTCAACAACGCCCGCCTGTCCGGGTTGATCAGCGAGGAGTGCCACGTTGTGGCGGTGCAGCGCTCTATGTCACTGCGGCCGGGCGAAACCAAGAGCTTTCGCCTGATTCGCGCAGTCATCGAGCAGGGAGGCAACGTAGACAGCCTGGCCATGGCCTGCAAGGCTCTCATGGCCTCCGACATGGAGGAAGCACTACAGGAGGATGAGGCCGCCTATGCGCGGATACCCCGCCTGTCATGGCCAAGCCGCGACCACTGCCTCATGTACTGGAGCGCTTTCTCGATGATGCGCCAGTGCATGATGCCGCCCGAAGGGGAATGTTCCTTCAACTACTACCTTTTCTCGCGGGAACCAACCTGGGGCTGGGGGCACGGAGGCCAAGTTTTTCACGAAAGCTTGGCGATGCTCGCCTACGCCTACATGGACCCGGAGGGTGCGCAGAACTCGCAGCGCGTGTACGCCGAGCGCATGAATAGCCGGCCCGAATGGCCAGATGGCTACATCCCCTATCGTGTGGGACCTTATCTGAACGAACTGCTCTACTGGGCCAACGAGTACTCGTCCGCGGCGCCAGGGTTCAATTGGGAGACTGGGGACATCTTTCAGGTCACGCAAGATCCTAAC
>JACIZP010000142.1 GCA_014359355.1 Calditrichota bacterium
CACCCGGTCTCAGAGAAAGCCTCACGCGCTGCCTGCGCCGCTCCTCGCGGCTTTCGACGCGACCATGTTCTCCGGGCTCTGCGCCGCTCTGCTAATGGTGCTTGAGGTAGTCAAGCACGATGCGCGCCGCGAGTCGGGGTCGCCTGAGCGCCTGGAGCACATAGTGCCCGGAGAGGTTCCGCATAATGGCCGGCAAGCGGCGGCTGCCGGCAATTTCCACGGTCTGCCGCACCAATTTCTGGAACTCGGCGAAGGGGATCTCTTCGTTCACGTAAAAGTCCGGCTGCAGGCTCAGCTCCGGGTTCAGGCTGAACTGTCGCCAGTCCACCGTGTCGCTGACAATCCCCCGCGCGATCGCATACTCCCACAGCGCTGTGCCCGGGAGCGGCGTGGTTACCGACACTTGGCAGAAGTTTTGTGGGTGCGCGTCGAGAATCTCTTTGATGAGATCTTGCGTCAAGCGAATGTCCTCGCGCGTCTCATTGGGCGCGCCAAGCATGAAGCAGCAGTAGCAACCAATGCCGTGCCGATTAGCAATAGCCACCGCTTCCCGATTCTGGGCCACCGTGACGTCGCCGCCTTTCAGATAGGCGAGCACCCTGTCCGACCCTGATTCCAGCCCAAGCGAGATTTTCACCACCCCCATCTCGCGCAGCAAGGCCATCAGCCGGTCGTTGACCAGGTTGGCGCGCAAGTCGGCGAAGAAGCGCACCTTGCCCAGAACGCCCCGTTTGTCGAGGCCGGCGATTATGCGCTGCACGCGCGTGGGGTTGGCAGTGAAAAGGTCGTCCGCAATGTAGATCCCCTGCACACCATAGCGCTTGACCAACAGTTCCACCTCGTCGGCGACCCGCTCGGCGGAATGAAAGCGGGGCCGCCCCCACTTGGCCGACACATGGCAGTAGATGCATTTGAATGGACAGCCGCGCGAAGTCAGCATCGTCGTGCCCCGCAGGTACTCATTGTTCATGAGGATGGGGCTTGGCTTCAGAAAGCGCTCGATGTGCAGCGCCTCGCGGTCCGGCATGGGGATCGAGTCGAGAGGGAAAATCGGGGCGCGCGGTGCCGTTACGTGCACCTCACCGTCGGCATGGAAGGCAATCCCCGCAATGGAGGCCAAGTCCGCCGCTGAGAGTTTACCCTTGTCCAGGTACAGGCGCATCAGCTCAAGTAGCGTCTGCTCCCCTTCGCCGATCACACCCACGTCCACGCAGGGGTCCAAACTCTGCGGCAGGGCGGTCAGGTGCGGCCCCCCCATCAGCGTCACCACGCCCAGCTCCTGCTTGACCCGCCGTACCAGACGCACGACGCTGGCATAGTTGGCAGAGTAGGCAGTGAACCCCACTACCTCTGGCCGGGCGGCGCGAATCTGCTCGAACACCCCCGCCCCGGTGTTGACTACCTCCACGTCCCCGAAGCCCAAATAGCGCTTCAGGTAAGACACGAGGTAGCCCAAACCCAGCGGGGGCTTGTTGTTGCTGATCCCCTCAACCCACTGGTTCACCAACACCAGGCGCGCCACGACCTGCGCCTCCAAAAAGGGAACGAACCTTAGCCACTTCCCGCGGGTCGAAGAAGCCAACTATCTTCAGCAGCACGGGGAACAGGACCATGAGTACAAGGTGGAACGCAAACCCCCAGGGCACATCAATCCGCGTGCCGGCAAAAAAGATGACGGCAACCACCGCGCCCAGCTTGGCGATTCTACCGAATTCATACGGCACCGGGTAGAGACGTTGCCCAATCGGGTAGAGGACAACCGCCATGACCGTGTATGCAATGACCCGGGCCCATGCAGCACCCATCATGCCCATCACAGGAATGAGCAGGAAATTGGCCGCAAGATTGGCCGCCATCCCCAAGCCGGTCGAAAGCGGCAGATAGCCGGTCTTTTTCTCAAGATAAATGCCGATCAGAAAGTTCACGTGCGCGGCATACGGGATGTAGGCAAGCATCAACACCGGGACCACCGTGGTGCACTCCCAGAACTCTTTGCCGAAAAGGGTAAAGCCCCCAATCTTGAGGCGCACCAGATGATCGATGAAAAGGGACACAAGCAGGAACACGCCCAGGCACACCACCATCAGATAAGTGAGCACCTTGGAGAAGACCTCCTTGGCGTTCTCCTCCTTGACCATGGACAGGAAGAAAGGGTGCCAGGCGAAGCTGAACGCGGAAACCAGCAGGTTCATCACAATGGCGATGCGCGCCCCTGCGCCGTAGAGGCCAGCCACGTCCACCCCGGCCAAACGCTCGAGCAGGGGCCGATCGATGGTGTCCAAAATCACCACCGAAAGCGTAGAGGGCATGTAGGGCAGACCAAAGGCCAGCAGGTCGCGGAGATCGCTGCGGGAAAACCTCCGCCCCATCCTGCTCACCACCAAAGGCATGAGTACCGCCAAGGTCAGGGCCGAGGAGAGGACATTGGCCAAGAAAATCCCCTCGACCTTCCGGCCCATCTTGGCAACAAGGAGGACATTGAGCAGGATGTTCACCAGCACGTTGAACGACTTGAAAAGCACAAAACGCCCTGACCGCTCCTCGGCCCTTAGCACAAGGAAGGGCAGTATGGCCAAGGAGTCGCAAAAGAGGATGATCGCCCCGTAGCGCACCACCGTGTCCACCGGCACTCCGGTGGCTCTTGACTCAGCACTAAAGAGCAACGTCGCCACGGGATTGGCTGCTAAATAGAGCACCAGAGAGAAGCAGAAACTGCTCGCCAGCAGGGTCAGAAAAGCGGTGGAAAAGATGCGCTTCTTGCCCGGTTCCGTCTCCTCCATGATGTAGAAACGCAAGAAGGCCGAGTTCAGTCCGTAGGTGTAGAGGATCGTGAAGATGGCAAGGTAGGTGAACATGATGGTGGTGACGCCCATCTCCTCCCGCGTCAGGAAATGCGTGTACAGGGGCAAGAGGAGAAAGGCCATAAACCTGGAGATGATATAGCCCACTCCGTAGACGGCCGAATGCTTTGCCAATCGTTTGATGCTAGCGAAGATCATGAGCTCGTCCGCCCAGTTCGTATAGTTCGGGCCGCCGGTCGGCAAGGAGGTCGTTTCTGGCGGTGAGCAGCTTGTTCCGTGCCACCCGCGGGTCGATCTCCACCACTCCCACCGTCTCCGTCGTGTCATCTGCGGCGAGGAGCACCTGGCCACGCGGATCAACGACCTGGCTGCCACCCGTGAACCTGAGGCGCACGCCGTCCCGCTCCTCTACGCCGATGCGGTTGGCGGTGATGGCATAGACCCCATTCTCCAGCGCTCTGGTGGTCATCGCCTTCTGGCAGTACGGGAGGACCAGGTTTGAGGGGTGGCAGAGTATGTCCGCCCCTTTGAGGGCAAGGGTCCTTGCCGCCTCTGGAAAGATCCAGTCGAAGCAAATCATCAGTCCGAGGCGCGCCTGGCCGATGTCGGCCACGACAAAGCCGGTATCGCCAGGGGCAAACCACAACGCCTCTTCGGCGAAAAGATGAGTCTTGCGGTACAGAGCGACAACCCCCTGGGGGCCTACGAGAACCGCTGAATTGTAAACCTTGTCCGCTGCCGCTTCCGGCACTCCCGCCACGAGGTGGCATTTCTTGCGCGCAGCCAGGGCCGCCAGCATGCGCGTGGTGGGCCCGGCAGGAACCTGCTCGGCGGCGGCAGCCACCTCCTCGTCGCTGCGAAAGAGATAGCCGGAGGAAAAGAGCTCCGGTAGGACAAAAAGGTCCGCGTCGTGTGAGGAGATGAGCGCTTCAGCGCGAGCGAGGTTTTCCTCCCGCCGGCCGAAGAGGCAATCCATCTGCACGAAGGCTACCCGCATCACCGGCCCTACACCTCCAGCGGATAGCGACCATACTTGTGCACGGTCTCCACCATCGCCGCAAAATTTTCCACCGGCACATAGTTGGGCACGGTGTTTCCGGAGCCGACGCAATAGCCGCCGCCTGGTCCGACGTCGCGGATGAGCTCCCGCGTGACCTTGCGTACCTCGTCCGGCGTGCCGCGCGCCAGCAGGTCCACGTCCACATTGCCCACCAGGCAGAGGCGGTGCCCGTAGCGTGCCTTCACCTCGCGAATGTCCATGGCTTTCGGCTCGATGGGCTGCAGGGCATTGACCCCAAGTTCGATGAGGTCATCCATCACCTCCCAGAGGCGGCCATCCGTGTGGTAGATGAACGGCATCTGCCGCTGGCGGCACAGGTCCGCGATCTTGCGCATCCAGGGGAAAAGGTAGGTACGCAGCACCCCAGGTGAACAGAGCAGTCCAGAATAGAAGGCGATGTCGTCGCTGTAAAACAGGGCCCCAACGTTGGGGATGTCTGCCATGGTAGCGAACATCCCGTACACAATGCCGCCAATGGTGTCGAAAAGTCGCGCCACCAGCTCCGGGTTCTCGACCAGCGCATAGGAAAAAGTCTCAAAGCCCATTCGCTCCCAGACCATGGTGAAGATGTCGCCATACTGGCCGATGATCTTCATGCCGTCCGGGAGTAGCTCTTGCACGATCTCGAAGTTGCGGTAATCGATCTCCTCCGGGCGCGGCCAGCGGTAGCGCTCAAACTCTTCCATGGTGGTGATGACGCCTGCACCCTCGGCACTCCAGGTGCGCTCGCGATCGCTCTGCGAGGCCGCGCTCTGCCGCAACCCCTCCTTGGGTTGGATCTTCGCCGGGTTAAAGTCCACAATGGGGGCGAGGCGAATGTAGTCATAGCCGGCCGCCACAAAAAAGTCGATCTGATCTTTGAGCGTCTCCACCTTGCGCCCTATGTAGCCGCCCATCACGCCCAAGTCGATGGCCAGCTCCAGCAGAGGCACGCGATCCGCCTGCCCGCCGAACAGCGTCGTACGCAGCCGCTCAAAGTCTGGTCCCAAGCTCTTCGTCATGACCCTCTTGCCTCTCCCGAACTCCTAACGCGCTACCGCCGCGAAGCCCCGGCGCTGCAGGTCCCAGTAGAGCAGGACCGCTGCCCCGATACTCGCCGCCACCAGGAGCAGACCAACGGTGGTGTGTCCGAGCACCAACTTGCCGATGCCAAAGAGCGCAGTGTAGACGAGCGCACAGCCGGCGAGCCAATCCAGGAAATCGCGCCAGAGCCGTTCTGCCGGGGACGGGTTGCCGAGCTTGCGCCGAATGGGACCCCATAGGGGGCCACCTGGCCTCGCCTTCTGGTAGAAGGCCACAAGCGTCTTCTCCTCCACCGGGGGCGTCAGCAGCGTCACCGTCACCCACACCACCGTCGAACAGGCCACGGTGACCAGCATCAGCACCGCAAAGTCGCGGGGCTGGTCAGCGCTGAGACCAAATCCCAACTGCAGCACCAGCGCCGCTGCCAGCGAGGCAATCATGGCCGAAATCTCCGACCACGCGTTGATGCGCCACCAGAACCAGCGGAGGATGTAGACGCCGCCGGTGCCGGCGCCCAAGGCAAGCAGCACGCGCCACGCGCCGGAGATAGTGTCCATGAACCCGGTAATCACGGCGGCGATCACCATCATCAGCACCGTCGCCAGGCGCGAGACGAGCACATAGTGCCGCTCGCTGGCCTCGGGTTTGAGAAATCGCCGGTAGAAATCGTTCACGATGTAGCTTGCTCCCCAGTTGATGGCTGTGCTGATTGTAGACATGAAGGCAGCAGCAAAGGCCACCAGCAGCAGCCCTCTGAAACCAACGGGGAGTACGCGTACCATGACGTGTACATACCCAGCTTCTTTGTCGGCAAGTCCGGGAAAGAGGACCATCGAAACCAAAGCCACGATGATCCACGGCCATGGCCGCAACGCGTAGTGGGCCACGTTGAACCACAGCGTCGCCAGCAAGGCGTGCTTTTCATCCCTGGTGGAAAGCATGCGCTGCGCCACCGAGCCGCCACCTCCTGGTTCCGCCCCCGGATACCACGCAGCCCACCACTGCACGCCAATGTACACCAGGAACGCCGACATGGGCATCCACGGCGAGCCAACCCTCGGGAAAAAGTCGAGCAGCGAGTGCTGAGCCCCGTACAGGGCAGCCAACTTCTGGGTGAGGCCGGACATCCCCCCAACCTCGTGCAAGGCTAAAAGCGCCAAGGCAATGGTGCCACCCATCGCCAAGCCGAACTGCACAAAGTCGGTGATGACTACACCCCACAGGCCCGACATCGTCGAATAGAGGACCGTGACAGCCACGCAGATGCCCACTGCCACCCAGCGGTCAACGCCAAGGCAGATGCCCAGAATCTTGGCCATGGCCAAGGTGACCCAGCCGATGACGATGCAGTTAATGGGGATAGCCAAGTACAGGGCGCGGAAGGCGCGGAGAACGGCCGCAGGCGTCCCGGCGTAGCGAACCTCGGTGAATTCCACGTCGGTGAGCACCCCCACTCGCCGCCAAAGGCGGGCGTAGAAAAACACGGTGAGCATGCCGCTCATCACAAAGTTCCACCACAGCCAGTTGCCGGCAATGCCGTTGCGTGCCACCAAGCCGGTGACCGCCAGTGGCGTGTCCGAAGCAAAGCTAGTCGCCACCATGGACGTGCCGGCCAGCCACCAGGGGAGACTTCTTCCGGAAACGAAAAAGTCGACCATGCTGCTCCCCGCCTTGTCCCGGTAGCGGAGGCCGATGGCCGTGACAAAGACGAAGTAAGCGATGACCAGCGTCCAGTCGATCCAGTGTACGGTCATGCGGAGCCTCTCTGCTCACCTGCAGCCACCCGATTGCGCAACACGCCCAACCCTTCGATTTCCGCCTCGACGAGGTCGCCGGCTTGCAGGGGCAGAGTGCCCTCCGGCGTTCCTGTGCAAAGAATGTCTCCAGGCGAGAGCGTCATGTGGCGGGAGACGTAGCTGACCAACTCCGGGATGGAAAAGACCATCTTGCCCACCGTGCTCTGCTGCCGCACCTGGCCGTTGACACGCAGCTCCATGCGCGCCTGCGCGATGGCGGGCAGCTCGTCCTTGGGCACCAGGTAAGGGCCCATGGGGCAAAAGGTATCAAAGCTCTTGGAGCGCAACCACGGGCGCTTGGCCTCCATGTCGCGGCGTTGCAGATCACGCGCCGTCACATCATTCGCGATGGTGTAGCCGGCCACATAGTCCCACGCGGCAGAGGCCGGAATGTCTCTGCCTTGTTTGCCAATGACCACGGCCAGCTCCAGCTCGTGGTCAACTCTGCCCACCCCTGGGGGCAATACGATGGTCCCCTCGTGCGGCAGGAGCGCTGACGGCATCTTCGCGAAGAAGATAGGCTCTTCCGGCACCTGGGCACCCCACTCCTCGGCATGCGCCCTGAAATTGCGCCCGATGCAGAGGATTTTCTGCGGGCGCGCGATGGGCACCTGAAAGCGAATGGCATCGTCGAGTCGCAGGTCATCGAGCGGACGGATGCGCCGCAGCGTGGACAGGACTTCGCGAAAAGTCTCGCCGCTGAAAAAGTCCAGCTCCACCATCAGCTGCAAAAAGTGAAAATCGGGACCGCGCCCCTTGGCCTTGAGGTCCTTGTACATCTCCCACGCATGGGTGAAGTTGAAGCGCCCCTGCTCGGTCTCCACGCCAATGCGAATCTCACCTTTGCGGGTCTGATAGGAAAATGCCTTCACGCTTCGCCTCGACGCATCCATGGGTCAGAAGTTGCATAGCGGCAAGCAACTCTGGAAAGTATAGCAATTTGCCGACTAAGTTGCAAGCAGAAAATGGCAGGCGGAATGTGTACGCGCCGGCTTCGCAGTAACCAGACGACGGAACGCAGTCCGTGGTCACCCTTGAGGCGGCGAAGCGGAACAACGGTGATCGGGATGGCCAAGGCCCCTCGGCCTGCCCCGGAGCACACCCTGCCGCGGACCTGCCTGAACCAGGCGCTCCGTCCCCCGTTCGCGAGCGGGCATGCACAGGCCGGGCATGACCAACGTGTCGGATGCCAGGGCTTTCACCACTGCGCATGAGGCGTGCGCCGTCCACCGCCTTGGCCCGGATCGTGGGCGAGGGGCGACCTCCTGGCCTTGTGCGGCAAAGAGACGGTCGCGCCTTTACCCTCGCCTTTCCTTGAGGACCGCCTGGAAGGCAGCAATGGCCTGGTCAACGCCTGCATCGTCCACGTCGAGATGGGTGACCAGGCGAATCACGGAGGGGCCGAGCGCCAGGCACAGGACGCCCTGCTCCCGCACCTTCGCCACCACCTCAGCCGCACTCAGCCCGGAAGCGCTCACGTCGACAAAAGCCATGTTGGTCTGCACACTTGCCAAGTCCACTGCGGCGCCGGGCATTGCCGCCAGGGCCTCGGCCAGGCGTCGCGCGCGCCGATGGTCATCCGCCAGGCGCTCGCGATGGTGGGCAAGCGCGTACAACCCGGCCGCCGCGATGATGCCCACCTGCCGCATGCCTCCGCCGAACACCTTCCGATAACGATGTGCCAGCTCGATGAACTCTCTGCTCCCGACGATGAGCGACCCGATGGGTGCACCCAGCCCTTTGGACAGGCACACAGAGACCGAATCGAACGGCGCCGCGAATTCCCGCTCACTGATGCCGCTGGCCACCGCCGCGTTCCACAGCCGTGCGCCGTCCAGGTGCATGCGCAGCCCGCAGCGGTCCGCTACCTCCCGAATCTCACGGATGGTCTGCAGGGGGAAAACGGTCCCCCCTGCCCTGTTGTGGGTGTTCTCGATGCATACGAGCCTGCTGCGCGGGTAGTGATGGTCGCCGGGACGCACTGCCCCTGCCACCTGTGCCGCGCTGATCACCCCGCGCACGCCAGGGATGGGGTGGAGCTGCACTCCGGAGAGCATCGCCGGCCCGCCGCCCTCGTAGTGGAAGCTGTGGCTGTCGGCTTCGAGGATCACCTCGTCGCCCGGCTGCGTGTGGCACTTGATGGCGATCTGGTTGCTCATTGTGCCACTGGGCACGAAGAGCGCCGCCTCTTTGCCCAGGAGCTCGGCCACCACCTCCTGCAGCTTGTTGACTGTTGGGTCTTCGCCAAACACATCATCGCCCACCTCGGCGCGGGCCATGGCCTCGCGCATGCCAGGCGTGGGCTTGGTCACCGTGTCGCTGCGCAAGTCTACCAGTTTCACACGCTCCTCCAAGGTCGTGAGTGATGCTCCCTGTGTGCGGAAATTGTAAGACATTCCAGGCTAAATAGCAAGAAGATTTCCCGCAGAGTCCCTGAACAGCCTCTGTCGCACCTCTGGCCAGCGTTCCCTCGCCGCCGCGGCCGATTCGCCAGCGCCGCCATCCACCCTGCCGATGAGTTTGCTTTCGTCCTCTTTGGGCCTAGGAGCTCGCCGTGCAGCCTCAGTCCGCCTCGGGCCTTTTCGGCCGTGGCAGCTCGGCCTTCCGCTTAGATCGCGAGCACTGCCAACCATCGCGGATTTTCCCCTTGATTTTCTGCCGCAAAATCGTTAAGCTATTCGGCAAACGACAGAATAGACCTGCAATGATGAGGTCCAGGAGTGCAGCGTACCTTCGGCTTCACCAAGGGCCGAATGCCTACGAACACGAGGTGCGTGCTCATGAGAAAAGGAGTTCTGGTTGTTCACGTCGTCACGATAGGGGCCATTTTCGGGTGGGGCCAGGCACTGCTCCCTCAAGAGGACATCAAGGCTAAGGCGAGGTTGATTCACGAGCGCGTGCTGACCATCGACACGCACTGTGACACACCCCTTAACCTGCTGCGCGGCAACTGGGACGTGGGGCAACGCCACCAGCCAGGCGGCCGAGGGAGCGGCAAGGTTGACCTGCCGCGCATGAAAGAGGGAGGCCTTGACGCCCAGTTCTTTGCCGTGTTCGTGGCCCAAGGTCCGAGGACGCCCGAGGGGTACGCCAAGGCCCAGGAGCGCGCCCTGCAGCTTTTCCAGGCCATCCATGCCGTCTGCGCCCGCTACCCGGAAATGACCGAATTGGCGACCACCCCCGACGACGCCTACCGCCTCGAGAAGTTGGGCAAGCGGGCCATCTACATCGGCATTGAAAACGGCTACGCCATCGGCAACGACCTGTCGCTCATCAAGAAGTACTACGACCTCGGGGCG
>JACIZP010000143.1 GCA_014359355.1 Calditrichota bacterium
GTTCGGCGATTTTCGCGAGTCCTATGTGCCCATGTTGTGTGAACAGTTGGGCATCCCTTACACGGGCTCAGGTCCTCTCACTCTCGCCATCTGTCTGAACAAGGCGCGGGCAAAGGAGATCCTCAGCTACTACGGCATCCCTACGCCGAGGTTCAAAGTCGCGCAGGTGGGGGAGGAAGTAGAACTGAGTGGTCTGCGCTTTCCGGTGATTGTGAAACCGGTGTCGGAGGGCAGCAGCAAAGGGGTTTTCAATGACTCAGTGGCCGACACGCCTGCGCAGGCGAGGGAGCGAGTGGCAAAGTGCTGGGCCACGTACGAGCAACCCGTGTTGGTGGAGGAATTCCTCACTGGCCGCGAATTCACCGTCGCGGTGTGGGGCAACGGCGATAACCTGGAGGTGCTCCCCATCGTCGAGATCGTCTACGATCAGCTTCCTGCCGGGGCGCGCCCGCTGTACTCTTACGAGGCGAAGTGGGTCTGGGATAGGCCAGAGCAGCCGCTGCGCATCTTCGAGTGCCCGGCCCCCTTGGCGGCCCAGGAACGGGCCGAGCTCGAGCAGCTGGTGAGACGGGCCTACCGTGTGCTGCACATTCGGGATTGGTGTCGCATCGACGTGCGGGCAGATGCCGCAGGACGTCCGCACGTACTGGAGCTGAATCCGCTGCCGGGGATTCTGCCGAACCCAGAGGACAACTCATGCTTCCCCAAGGCGGCGCGCACCGCAGGATACAGCTACCAGCAGATGGTGAACCACGTAGTGGAGATCGCTGCAGCGCGATACGGGATGACTGCGACATGAGGACGAGCCGGCAAGGGTTGAGGGTGCTGGTGGCCTATGACAAGGTGGTGCCGCCAGTGGACGACGATCCTGATTGGGTTTCTGAAGCTGCGGTGAGACATGAGGTGGAGGCTGTCTCCCAGGCATTGTTGCATCTCGGTCACCACCCTAGCCACTTGGCGGTAGATGACATTGGAAGAGCCATTGAGGATGTGCGCCGAGCAAAGCCGGACGTCATCTTCAACCTGTGTGAGGCTTACAAGGGGAAGGCGCAACACGAGATGGCGGTGGCAGGTGTCTGGGAACTGCTGGGGGTGCCGTACACGGGCAACCCTCCCCTGGCCTTAGGCATGGCGCAGAACAAGGTGGTGGCCAAGCAACTGTTCGCCGCCGCGGGGATCCGTACCCCGGCATATCACGTCTACACCGCTGTGCCGAGGTCCACGGACCTCTGCCTCCGTCTTCCGGCCATAGCTAAGCCTTCGCAAGAGGATGCCAGCCTCGGCATTACCCCCCAGTCGGTAGTGAAAGAGGCAACGCAGCTGCCGGAGGTGGTGGAGGCCTTATTGACCAAGTATCGGCAACCGGTGCTCGTGGAGGAGTATGTCGACGGACGGGAGTTCAACGTGAGCGTGCTCGATGGCGAGCCGCCGCAGGTATTGCCACTCTCGGAAATCGACTTTTCGGCGCTGGAGGCTAACGCCCCGCGCATTACCAGCTACGAAGCGAAATGGCTGCCCGACCATCCGCTTTATCAAAGCACCCCTGCCATCTGCCCGGCCCGAGTGGAGGCAGCTCTGCGGCGGCGACTGGAGCGGACGGCACTGCGCGTATTCCACCTGCTCCACGGCCGCGACTACGGTCGGGTGGACATGCGGGTGGACGCCAAGGGGGCGATCTTCGTGTTGGAGTTCAATCCCAATCCGGACATTTCCCTGGAGGCCGGGTACGCCCGTGCCCTCAAGGCGGCGGGAATTACATTCGAGGAGTTTGTGGATCACCTGCTTGCGCACGCATTGAGTAGGGGTCACAATGATCACAATTAGGAAACTGCAGCCGGAGGATCGTGCCGCGGTCTATGAGATCCTCCAGCAGACGGACATGTTTACCATGGCCGAGGTAAACGTGGCCATGGAATTGATCGACACGTATCTCTTCAACAAGGAGCAGCGGGACTATCTGGTCTATGCTGCGGTGGCCGAGAGTGGACAGGTGGCAGGCTATGTCTGTTTCGGCCCTACTCCAGCAACGGAGGGCACCTTCGACTTGTACTGGATCGCGGTCGCCCCGGCCATGCAAAACCAGGGAGTCGGCAAGCAACTCCTGCAGTTCGTGGAGGAGTATGTGAAGAGCCAGAACGGTCGCCTCATCATCATTGAGACGTCCTCGCAGAAGAAGTATCTGCCAACGCAGCAGTTCTACTTACGGAACAACTACACGGTCGAGGCGCGCATCAAGGATTTCTACCGCCCGGGTGACGATAGACTGATCTTTGCCAAGCGCCTCAACGCAATGCCTGAAGGAGGGCAAACACCACATGGAAGGCTGGCGGCGACAACTGCAGCGGAGCATCACCAGCGCTGAGCAACTGGCCAAGAAGTTCAACATTCCATTGGAGGACCTGGAGAGAGTAGAACGCCAATTCAAGATCCGCATTACCCCGTACTATCTTTCGTTGATAAAGAGCAAGGACGACCCGCTCTACAAGCAAGTGGTGCCCGACGTCCGTGAGCTGGAGGACACTCAGCTTTTTCAGGACCCATTGGCGGAAGACAG
>JACIZP010000144.1 GCA_014359355.1 Calditrichota bacterium
GGCCTCGGCCGCACGTACCGGCAGCATGCGGCATTTGCCCCGCGCGGCACCAACGTCGATTTCGTGCAGGTGGTAGACAAACACAACGTCCGCATGCGCACGTACGAGCGCGGCGTCGAGGACGAGACCTTGGCGTGCGGCACCGGCGCCGTGGCCTCCGCCATCATCGCCCATCTGTGCCGCGGCTGCCAGTCCCCGCTGCAGGTCCAGGTGCGGGGAGGCCTGCTCCGAGTGGCTTTTGACCGGGGTTTTCGTCACATCACGCTTTCTGGAGAAGTGGATCCCATTTTTGAAGGCTATATCGATGCGCCGGCTTAGCCTGGTCGACTCTGCGCGAGCAGCGGTTGAGCAAAAAGAGCCCGGGAGCATCGCGCTCACTTGTCGCCGAGGACGGGAGCTGCCACCAGACCTTGGCGAGTCGTTGGCCTTCGCATCGCGCCACGAACGGGGCCATCCAATGATCGCTTGAGCCTCTGTCGTGTACAAGTTCCGAGGCACTATGTCTTTCTGGAAATGGAAAACGAAGGGTGCGCTCCCCAAGGTGGGGGTCGCCGGACTTCTTGCCCTCATCGCAGTGGTGGCAGTAGGACTGGTGACCGAGCTGCAGCTGGCCAACATCGTCGAGAGCTTTGAGGCCAAAACCTTGGATTGGCGCTACGGGCAACGGCTGGACAGGTTGGCCCGACAGCGGGATGGTGTCCCCCTGGACGACATCATCATCGTCGACATCGACGACCGCAGTTTGGACAAGCTCGGCCCCTTCAGTCAATGGCCGCGCACCTACCATGCCCAGCTCATCGACTATCTCACGTCGGGACATGCCTCAGCCATCGCCTTTGACGTGCTGTTCATGGAGCCGAGCCGCGACCCCAGCGTGGACGACTCGCTGGCGGCTGCCACCTTCCGCTCGGACATTGTCTACCATGCCATGGCCTTCTCCGCTGCCTCCCCGGACATCTTCCTCTACGCCATGACTGCCCCACCTGAGGGTTTCCAGAGCGAGCGCTACTCCTTCTCCTTCCCCGGCCAGGTGACCGCGCGCTTCCCTTCGGCAGAACGCATGGATGGGAAGATCGTGCGCCTGTACAATGCGGCCGCCGGTATCGGCTTTGCGAACTTTTCTCCCGATGACGACAGCGTGATTCGCCGCATGCCCATGTTCATCAACTTTGCCGGCAGGCAGTACCCGGCGCTCTCCTTCGCCGTGGTCCGAGGACTGCTCAATCTTTCCGCCGACGACATCAAGCTCGTACCGGGCAAGCGAATCGTCCTGGCGCCTCCTGGTTTGCCCGGGAAGCACCTGGTCATCCCCATTGACAAGCACGGGCGGATGCTCATAAACTACCTTGGTACCATGGGCACCTTCAGGTACGTTTCGTACTATGACGTGCTCATGCAACGGGTGCCGGCGGAGTTATTTGAAGGCCGCATTGTCATGGTTGGCACTTCGGCCGCCGGGCTTGCCGACATCCGCCCGGTACCGTTCCAAGGTGCTTTTCCCGGGGTGGAGATCCACGCCACCATCATCCACAACATCCTCACGCAGCAGTACATCTTCCGGCCCAGCAAGGTGCTCATCTACCTCCTCGCCCTGTGCCTGGCGGTACTGGTGGCCGTCGCAGCGATGGTCCTGCGCCCGTGGTGGAGCGGTCCCCTGGCCCTTTTCATGAGCGCTGCGTATCTGACGCTTGCGTTCCAGCTCTTTACGCATTCTGCATTGTGGCTGGAGGTGGTGAGGCCACTAGCCACTCTCCTTTTCGGCTTTCTCGGCGTGTTTATCTACCGCTACGTCGAGGAAGAGCGGAGCAAGCGCAGAATCAAGGGCATGTTCCAGTATTACCTGTCCGCCTCGGTGGTGGAGGAGTTGATCAAAAACCCGGAGATGCTGAAGCTTGGCGGGGAACACCGCGTGGCTACCGCCTTCTTCTCGGACATCAAGGACTTTACCTCGGTTTCGGAGGGGCTAAGTCCAGAGGCACTGGTCACGCAGCTGAACGAGTATCTGTCAGCAATGACTGCCATCGTCTTCGCCCACCATGGCTTCTTAGACAAGTACGAGGGCGACGCCATCATGGCGGTCTTTGGGGTGCCGGTGCCGTTGGAGGAGCACGCCGTCAACGCGTGCCGCGCCGCCTTAGAAATGCAGCGGAAGCTGGTCGATTTGCGCCAGAAGTGGCAGGCAGAGGGCAAACCCCAGTTCCATGCTCGCATCGGCATCAACTCCGGGCCAATGATTGCCGGCAACATCGGCGGCGAGCAACGCTTCGACTATACGGTGATTGGCGATAGCGTGAACCTCGCCTCGCGCCTGGAGGGGGCCAACAAGAGCTATGGCACCAGCATCATGATCAGCGAGTTCACGCAGCAGATGCTCAACGGCAGGTTTGTGACGCGCGAGTTAGATCTGCTGCGCGTCAAAGGCAAGACCCTGCCCGTACGCGTGTACGAGCTGGTAGCCGAGCAGTACGAGGAACTTGAGGAGCGCCAGCTGCGCGCCTTAGACCTGTTTGCCCAAGGCCTTGCTGCCTATCGCGCACGCCAGTGGCAAGAGGCGCTACGAGCGTTTCGGGCAGCCCTGGAGCTTCAGCCCAACGACGGGCCCTCGCGGGTCTATTGCGAGCGGTGCGCGCTTTTCCTGGAAAGCCCCCCGGCCTCGGACTGGGACGGGGTGTTCGAGATGAAGACCAAATGAGTCCGGTGACGGCATCAAAGGTGCCCAGGCGCATCCTGGTCAGCCGACTGCGCTTCCTCGGCGATGTCGTGCTCACCACCCCGCTGCTGCGCGCGCTGCGCCGGGCATTTCCGGAGGCGAGGATTGCCTATCTGGCGGAGAGTCCTTACATCGAGGTCCTCGCTCACCACCCGCACGTGGACGGCCTGCTACCTTTGGACCGTCAGACTCGCGCTGCGCAACTCTCCACGCTGCGGCAGCTGCGCCGGGCGCACTTTGACCTCACCATCGACCTCTTCGGCAACGCTCGCTCCGCCCTGTTGCTTTGGCTCAGCGGTGCACGCCAGCGTATCGGTTTTGACTACCGGGGGCGTCGG
>JACIZP010000145.1 GCA_014359355.1 Calditrichota bacterium
ACGAACGCCTCGACAATCACCTCGCCACCTCCTGGTCTTGCCACACGAGCGCCGCGGCCCCGATGATGCCAGCCATGCTGCCCAGGGCGGCTCTGCGCACCGCCACGTGCTCGGCCGGCATGGGGTTGATGTGCCGACGCAACTCCTCCTCGAGACGGCGATGGAAGAAGTCCCACCCTTCGCTCACCGATCCGCCGACAATGACTACATCTGGGTCCAGCGTGTTCACCACGTACGAGAGTATGGTACCGAGATCAGCCCCGTACTCTTCCCAGGCCTGCAGGGCGGCAGCTTCACCTTGCTGTGCGCGCGCGAAGACCTCTGCCGGCGCCACATCGCTGCCGGTGATGCGTCGATACGCCGCAGCCACGCCGCGCGAGGAGCCATACTCCTCGAAACGCGCATCCTTGTACGGGCAAAGCCAAAGCTCTGCGGCAGTGCCCGTTGCTCCATTGAAGACTTTGCCGCCAATCACGATGCCGCCCCCGAACCCGGTGCCCAAGGTCACCCCGCAGACAATCCCGGCGCCCTTGCCTGCCCCGTACAGAGCTTCGCCCAGGGCGAAGCAGTTGCCGTCGTTGTTCAGCCGAACCGGTCTGCGCAGGCGCCGCTGCACCTTTTGCACAAGGGCACAGTGGTGCAAGGTGGGCATGTTCGGTGGCGTAAGGACCACCCCTCGCGCCAGATCCAGCGGTCCTGGTGCGCCAATGCCTATGCCGGCCAATTCCTCAGGAGCAAGGCCTGCGCTCTGCGCAGCCTCTTCTGCCAAGCCGGCGAGGTCGGCAACGATCTCCCGCGCAGGCCGAGTCGCGCCAGTGGGCCTGTGCACCATTCTGCCAACCACCCGGCCCTGGTGGTCGACCACCGCGGCGCTCATCTTTGTGCCACCAAGGTCAATGCCAACCGCAAATGCCATTAGCTGCTCCCACTGCATGTCCAAACTCGGCCAGCCCTATGCGGGCACCAGATAGAGCTCCCGTTGCGGCGTGGAAAGAAACGTGCATCCGTCTTTCTGCACCACGACGATTTCCTCAATAGTCGCCACACCGTGGCCGGGCACGGTGACCCGGGGCTCGAGTGTGTACACCTGGCCTTCTTCAACCAGCTCGTAGGGCCTGTTGCCGTAGCGTTCCCAGCGGGGACAGAGGATCCCTGCGCCGTCGTGCGCCTTGCGCCCAATCTGATGCCCGAGCGCATGCGGATACTCCTCAAACCCACATGCAAGGATGTGCTGCCGAGCAACATCATCGACCGTCCAGCACTCCACACCCGGCTTGAGCGCCTGGCTTGCCAGCTCGATCGCGTCGCGAACTGCCGCGAAGCCGCGCCGAACCACCTCTGGCGCCTGCCGCTCGCCAGGACGGAGAAAGTACCAGGTCCGCTGCAGGTCCGAGCAGTAGCCGTTGGACTTAATCCCGAAATCGATGTTCATCAGGTGACCAGGGGCGATGCGCCGCTCGGTGGGGCCAGCGTGCGCCCCAGCCGACTCCGGTCCGGTAAAGACCGAAGGGCACATCTCCGGGTCCCATGCCAGCTCCACGCCATATGCGGCCACTTCATCCAGCAGGAGCTGCGCCACCTCCTTCTCGCTCAGTCCTGGGCGGAGCTTTGCGCCCACCACGTCGAACATCTTGAGCGTGAGCTCCACCGCCTGCCTGATCGCCTGTTGCTCTGTAGCCGACTTGCGGCCGCGCAGCGCCGCCACAATGCGCTCGGATGACAGAAGCCTCTCCGGGTACGGCGTCCCTGCGAGGTACCTCTGGAGGAGGAGGTACATGCCGTGCGTCAACCCATCTGCCATGTTATCGGACTCGGAGAAGTTGATGGCAATGGACCGCGGCGCCAGTCTGTCCAACACTTCCAGCAAATGGGGGCGTATCGACTCCTGGTAGCCGATAACCTCCCGGTAGTAGCCGTGGTCTTTTTGATTGGCCACGTCCAGGCTGCCCACCAGCGCGATGGTATCCCCGCGCGCAGTGATAATGAACGCTGACTGCCACGTACAACTGGTGCCGACTACCAGTTCAAGGCAGGGATCGGGCATGGTGTCGCTCTCCCGCACGAAGATCAGCCACATGTCCACCCCTTGCTCCTGGAGAATGGCTACTGCCTGCGCTATCTTCTCTTGCACAAGAGCCATGGCTCTCCCTTCCGCAATCGGCGTTGTGCAAAACACCTGGGCTTCACGACGGCTCCCCGGCCGGGAACATCATCTCTTCTGCGAAAATGTCCTGAAACTCGGGGAATGCCGAGATCTCCACATACTCGACGCGGCGGGCGATTTCCTCGGCTCGCCGCCTCTGTTCTGTAGAAAGCAGGGCCATCTCAGCTCCTGCGCAGGCGGCGTTCCCGATGAAGCTGACCCGCTCGACCGGGATCGGGGGCAGCAAGCCGATGCGGATGGCGTTGTCTCTGCGCAGGAAGTTGCCAAAGGCACCCGCCAGCAGCACTTCCTCGAGCTGCTGGGGCCTAATGCCCAGCTGCCGCATGAGAATACGTGTGCCTGCGGCAATTGCCCCCTTGGCCAGTTGCACCTCGCGGATGTCACGCTGGGTTATCGCTACCTGGCCAGCCAGGAGGAAGGCCCGGTCTCCTCCTCGCGTTGTGAGGCGCGCACGCAGCGTCTCAGCCAATTCGGCTGGGCATTCGTCGGCGCCCAGCAGGCGACCGCTTGGGTCCAAGAGTCCGGCGCGCAAGAGGACCGCCACCGCATCGATCAACCCGGATCCGCATATGCCGCTTGGCTCCCCTTCGCCCAGCACGTGGCAACGGATTTCGCCATCCACGAGGTCAACGCGGTCGATAGCGCCGTTCGCGGCGCGCATGCCGTGGGCGATATGCGCACCTTCGAAGGCAGGACCGGCAGCCGTGGAGCACGCTAAGAGCCGGTCGCGCGAGGCCGACACAATCTCACCGTTGGTGCCCACATCCACGGCGAGCCTGTGGGATGAGCCCATATCGAGTCCGGCAGCCAAGATCACCCCGACAGTATCGCCCCCGACGAAGCGCCCAATGCCTGGCAAGAAGTAGACCTTGCCAAATTCATGGATGGCAATGCCCAGCTCACTTGCTCGACAGCTCAGCGGTGATACGAACACGGGCACGTACGGGTATTGCGCCAGCCACTGGGGGCAAACGCCGGCAGCCAGATGCGTCATCACCGTGTTGCCTGCACACACGACCTCAACGACATCGCGCGGCTCCGCCCTTCCGGCGCACACCTCGACCACGATTTCGTTGATCACCGCGATGACGCGCTCCTGCAAGGCCTGCAAATCGCGCGCCGACTTGCTGGCGTGTTGGATGCGGCTGATAACGTCCTCGCCAAACACGCGCTGGGCGTTGAGTCTTGACGCCACTGCTACCACGTGGCCCGTGCGCAGATCAAACAGCTTCCCCACCACTGTGGTGGTGCCGATGTCCACCGCCAGGCCGAGCAAGGGCCTGCGCTCTCTGGCTGACGAGACGTCGACTATCTCCTGACCCACCAGGCGGGCGCGCACGAGGAAATTTGCCTCGCGCAAGAGTCCGGACAACCCACGTAGCACCGGCAGCGGCATTGACAGCCCGCCGCCGGAGAAGCCCATCGCGGCAAGCAAGTCCTCGAGATCGGCAGGGTTGCGATCCAGTGCCGGCGCTGGCACCGCTACCTCGACCTCACGTACGTTCGGCTGCAGGGCCACTTCTTGGCGCCGCCCTTCCGTGAGGATGGTCGGGGCAGTCAAGGCATGGGCATCCGGCGCGGTAACGCGGCAGGCGCCATAAATCGCGGTCTGACAGGCCAGGCGGATACCGGCCCGCAGTTCATCTGGGTCCAGCAGCGCCCGCTCTTCCTTGGTGGGGTCGCTCACTGCGCCACTCACCCGCACGCGGCACTTGCCGCAGGTTCCCGTCCCACCGCATGGTGCTTCGATCTCGCTCCCCATCTCCACCAAGGCGCGCAACAAGTTAGTGCCGGGCGGAAACATGCCGGCGAGCGTGGATGGGCCATCGACGCAGGTGACTTGGCAAGAGGAGTCTGAGCGGTTTGCGGGTATCTCGCTGGCCAACTTCTCGCCTTTCTGCTATGCTACGCCCCACCGTTGCGGACCGCAGTGAGCACGGATTCGCGCATCTTCTCCAGCGCAGAACGGGGCAAGACGTGGGTGCCAAGGGGTGCTTCGTGCGGGGCGCCGTGAAAATCGGAGCCTCCGGTTTCCAGGAGGCCGTGGGCTGCGACAAGCATCCGATAGTGATAGACATCCCCGGGAGCATGCCGTGGATGCACGGTCTCTACGCCGTGCAATCCTTGCTTAGCCAGGGTAAGGATGAGGCTATCCGCCACATTCCACCCCGGATGCGCAAGGAAGGCGAGGCCGCCCGCAGCGGTGATGAGGGCAATCGCCTCGGAGGTCGCCATCTTGTACTTCGGCACAAAGGCCGGGCGGTCTTCCCCTAAGTACAGAGCGAAGGCCTCGCCCACTGAACTGACGAACCCACACTCCACCATGGCTTGAGCCAGGTGGGGGCGCCCAACGCTGCCCTTGCCGCTGCGGCCCATCACGTCATCGAACGACACTGGACAACCCATGCCGCGCAGGAGGTCTACCATCTTGCGCGCCCGCTTCACGCGCTCCTCTTGGAAGAGCCGGAGATGGCGGTTCAGGTGCGGGTTAGTCGGGTCAAAGAAGTAGCCCAACACGTGCAGCTCCACGCCCCGTTCCATCGTACTCAGCTCAACGCCAGGAATGACCTCCACGCGGAACTCTTGCCCTGCCGCGGTGGCCTCTTGGCATCCCTCCACCGTGTCATGGTCCGTGATGCTGATCGCCTCAAGTCCGACAGCCGCCGCCAGCTCCACAAGACGGCGCGGACTGTGCAGGCCATCCGAATATGCAGAATGCAGATGCAGGTCAACCTGTCCAGTGGCCCTTTGTGGCCGCTGCGGTGCGCGCATCCTCTCAGCCAATCTGCAACATCCTTTCCAGTGCGGTCCTGGCCTCAGAGCGCACGGGCTCGGGCACCAGAACCTCGTTCACGCTCCCCAGCTCTTCCAGAGTCCAGCACAAGTTGCGCAGGTTAATGCGGTACATGTTCGGGCACAGGGAATGGCCAAGGGGAACCACGGTGCGGTCGGTGTATTGCGCAGCCAGCCGCTTCACGAGGTGAATCTCGGTGCCCACGACGATGGTGCTTCCTGGCGGCGCCTCCGCCACGTACCTGATGATGAACGACGTTGAGCCGGCAGCATCGGAGGCGGCCACTACCTCGGCTTTGCACTCAGGATGCACCACCACCAGGGCGTTGGGATATTTCTGCCTCGCCGCCAGTACCTGCTCGCGGCTGAACCAGGTGTGCACATGGCAGTGCCCGTTCCACAAGATGAGCGCTGCTGCATCGATGGCCGCTGCATCAAGGCCGCCCTGCTCCTTGGTGGGGTCCCATACGACCATCTGCTCAGTAGCCATCCCTTTGGCCAGCCCCACGTTCCTGCCCAGATGCTGGTCCGGGAAGAAGAAGACCTTGCGGCCGTGGCGCAGGGCCCAATCGATGGCGCCAGCGGCGTTGGCAGAGGTGCACACGGTCCCCCCGTTGCGCCCACAAAAGGCCTTCAACTCAGCCTTTGAGTTGATGTAGGTGACCGGCACCACCTGGCTAAGGTCACAATGTTTGCCGATCTCCGCCCACGCCTCCTCCACGTCCTCCACCTCGGCCATGTCTGCCAGCGGACAGCCGGCCAGGTGATCAGGGAGGAAGACACGCTGCGCCGGGTCACACAGGATGCGCGCGCTTTCCGCCATAAAGTGCACACCACAAAAGACGATGGAGCGCGCCGCACTCTGCTGGGCAGCCCTCTTGGCCAGCGCGTACGAGTCCCCAACAAAGTCGGCGAGCGCCACGATATCATCGCGCTGGTAGTAATGCGCCAGGATGAGCAGCTGCTCGCCGTAATGCTCTTTCAGCTTCCTGATGCGCGCCGTGAGCTCTGGTTCCTCCAGGCTCATGTAGCGATCGGGCATTACATCCATGACTCCATACCTCCCCTCGACCTGCGTGCGCCTGGCACCAGACCGAGCGCAAACATGCTCACATGTTCAAGGAGCCAAGCTCTGCCGCCTGCGGCGCGCGGCCACTGCGGCCACCCAGATGCTGACTTCGTAAAGTACCAGCATCGGCCCGGCAAGCAGAATTTGGCTCAGGACGTCCGGCGGCGTCAAAATGGCAGCGACCGTCAGAATAGCGACTACGCTATAAGGTCGCTTGGAGCGCAAGAATCGCGGGGTGAGCACACCGATCCGCGCCAGGAAGAAGCTCAGAAGGGGCATCTCAAAAACGACACCGAAGACCAGCATCATGTTAGTGACAAAGCCCAAGTACTCATTCACGCGGATGGTAGCGACCAGCGTAGAACTCTCGAAACCCAGAAAGAAACGCAACGCCAAAGGGATCATCACCAAGTAGGCGAACAGGGCACCTACAACAAAGGACACCGTCGAGACAATCACCACCAGAGGCACGTACCTGCGCTCCTTCTCCAACAGCCCCGGGGCAATGAACTGCCAGAGCTGATAAAACACCACCGGAAGAGCTAACACCAGTCCCCCGAACAGCGAAACCTTGAGTGTGACCATGAACCCTTCAGCCGGGGAGAGAAACACGAGCTGCTTCGGGTAGGGCTTGGTCAAGA
>JACIZP010000146.1 GCA_014359355.1 Calditrichota bacterium
AAACACTGGGCACGGCGCGTCAGCTTCAAGGGGTGGGAGCACATGGCGAAGGCGCTCGCCGACCGGTCTGTGCCGAAGTCCACGGGCACCTCGACTTGTCCGGGGAGTGCAAAGGTCGTCAAACCGACAGGAGCCCAGGAGGCCCTTGCGCCCACCCTCCCGGCCCCCGGCTGTGCTGCGCGCCGTACAAGTCGGTGCTTGAGGAGCCGCTCATCTTCGTGGCGGTCGCTGCCGAGGAGGAGGCAACATGGGCCCGGGACCCTGGGCATCGCGCCCTGCTTGAGCAGGCCGCTGAGCTGAGATGGCCGCCCGGGCGCAAGAGATCGCACAGGACGCAAACCGGCCTTCTCCCAGGGCAAGATTTCTGCACCCGGTCTCTGAAGCGTCCTCCTCCTGTTCTCCTCCAAGCGGCGGTCAACACAATATGCGGGGCGGCTTCGCCCTGTGCGTCCCGAGGCGACGTTACCGGCCGCCTTCGCTCGAGGAACTGCAAAGCAGTGAGATTGCCTAGGAGAAAGCTTCTTGTCCGTCGGGTCATGGTGGCAGTTGGGCTGCTCGCCGGCGCGCTCGGCCTGTCATTGTTCTTGTTGACATGCCCCCCAGGAGAAGCCTTTCTCTGCAAGGTGATGGAAATCCTTATTTCCAGCGCTCTGGACCTTCCAGTCGCGGTGGGAGAACTGGAGACCAACCTCGTCTCTCGGCTCCAGCTTCGCAATGTAGTAATCCGGCCTGAAAGCGCCGCAGAAACAGGACCGCTCCTCACATTGCACCACGCCAGAATTGACTATAAGCCCCTGGCGCTGTTCAGGCGACAGTTCATTCTGAAGAACGTCGAGCTTACTGGTCTAGCGGTCACCCTGAGACGGGACAGTCTCGGGACATTCAACCTCCCACCGAGACTCCACCGGGAGCAACAACCGGGCGGCGTCACCGGCCGCGGCATAAAAGTCCAGGTAGAGCGCCTCGACGTTGCCAATTCCACCATGTGCCTGGAAGATGTGCGCACATCGGCGCGACTGGTCGCCAAGAATCTGGACGCCCATCTGAGTATGCTGGCAGAGAACCATTATCTCTGCGCAATCGAGGTTGATTCCGTTGGCGTGCCCTACCGCGAAGGGTCGCTCCTCGTCGGCGACCTGAAGCTTGAGGGAGAATGGAGCCCGGAGCGTGTCGTCCTCTCCCAGCTGACGCTGCACCTTCCCGGCATGACGCTCGCCGGGAAAGCAGAGGCCGTGTCCTTAGGTGAGGAGGCCAAGCTCAGTGGCAAGTTCGAGTTGGGCGGAGAGGTAGGGCCTTTGGCGCCGGTTGTGGCCAGGGCGGCAGGAAGCAAACTCGCCGGACAGCTGCGCTGTACCCTTGACCTCGGGGGGACCCTGCGAAGACCAGAGCTTCAGGGTTACATGGAAATCCATCGTGCCTCAATGGGCAATCTGAAGGACATAGACCTGAGGCTCAATGCAACCTGGCAAGAAGGGACTTTGACCCTGCAACAAATGCAGGTTGCTCTGCTGGGTGGTCATGTAGATTGCTCAGGTACCGTTACCCGGCATCCGGCGTTGCGACACCAGTTTGTGCTCCAGGCCGAAGAGCTCGACCTAGGGCTACTGGCTCGGTGGTTGTACGGCGAAGGTGCCGAGTTGAGCGGGAAGCTGGGGGCGCACCTGCAGTGGCGCGGAGTCGGTACCGCCTTGGACAGCGTACGTGCCAGGGGAACTCTTCTGGCCACCCATCTCCTCTTTGGCCCTGAGCCGATGCCCGACCTTTCCCTCCAACTAAGGTTAGACCGGGGGATTGGCCAGTTTCTGCTCAAGCAAGGGGACGCCGAGATAGCGGCAGAGGCCACGCTGCGTGGTTCTCGTCTGCAGGGCGCATTTTCGGGCTCTCTAACCGACGTCGGCCTGCTGGCGAGACTCGCCAACGTGCGAGAGTTCGCCGGTGAACTTGCCCTTGGCGGAACCCTGGGCGGTACTACCAAATCACCGAAGCTCCATGCCACCGTCGCCGGACGACACCTCACCTTTCGCAACCTGCCCATCGACACCTTGGGCGCCGAAATCGCCGTCGCCGAGCACCGGGTGGACGTGCTTGACCTGCTCATCAGGGGAGCACTATGCCCCATCGATCCTGACCGACCACCGCTCCATCTTTCTGGTCTGACCGGGAGCCTCTTTTTCGAGGCGAGCGCACGCGGGCCGCTCACCAGCCCTCGCGGGAATCTGGTCATAAGGTTACGGGACCCGGCGTTTGGTGGCTACCGCTTCGACCGTGCGGAGATCGGGATCTCTGCAGAGGAAGGACACCTGCGGTGTAACCGGTTGCACCTACGGAAGGACTCGCTATTGGTGGACGGACGCGCGACCTACCAACTGACCGAACGCAAAGGAGAGGCGAGGATCACC
Organism: Calditrichota bacterium; assembly: GCA_014359355.1. Classification (NCBI taxonomy): domain Bacteria; kingdom Pseudomonadati; phylum Calditrichota; species Calditrichota bacterium. The sequence goes on from JACIZP010000146.1 coordinate 2,400, forward strand.
TTCTGCATCGTGCCACCGCAACCCGCGCAGCAGAGCTCTGAGCCGGAGATCATTCCGGAATCAATGCAGTCGCTGACAGAGGGCCGCTCCGTCGGCACGATCGATGTGAATTTCTCTGCGCCAAGCAGCAAGCAGTGGTCAGCGTCCGTCTGCGGCAGGGGACTGAACATCGGCGACCTCCTGATACTTGCTCCCAAGGCTCCTGGGGTCGGAGGCCTGCTGGATCTCAAATTGAGTGCAGCACAAAACCACGATGTCCCGACAGGAAAACTTTGGTTCTTGGTCCGCGAACCAAAGTATGCAGGCAGTAGATTGGATTCACTGCGCGGGGAGGTAGTGCTGGCTGGCAACAGGCTGACTGTCCGCACGGTGCAGCTTGTCCTCGGGGGGCAGTCGACGAGCGCCACAGCGACGATTGAACCGATACACCCAGCCTTGCGGGGTCGCTGGTGGACGGCGGCGAGCACGATTTCTGCCCACTTGCAGGGAGAGGGATTTGACGTAGCTTTACTGAATCCGTTGCTCCCTACCCGCATGTCATTGTCAGGTCAGGCGACCTGCGACCTGCACTGCGAGGGCTCGCTGCGGAATCCCCGTTTTCATGGCTCTCTGCGCCTGACCGAAGGCAGCATAACCAGAGAACCCGACAGTGTGCTGGCCACCGCGATTGACCTCCTTGCCGTGCTAAGAGATTCCACGCTGCTGGTCGAACAGATGAAGGGCCTTGTCTTCGATGCCCCTTTCCATTTCCACGGGCGGGTCACTGGCAGCGGGTGGAATGCATGTGACTTTGACCTTCGCGGGACCATTGCGGACTCTGGGCAGATTGGTGCCGAGGGCATCCTGCGGCACGACTCGCTCCGGGCTCGCGTAAAGGCAGAGCGGCTCGACCTCTCTCTGCTGCGGCCGCTCCTGGGGGCGGCGGAAGGCCTCCGCGGCGCCTGCTCTGCGGACCTTGCCGCACACGGCCCCCTCTACGCCCCTGAGGTTGATGGCACGGTGACAGTATCCGGGATCTCTTTGCGCCTGCCGCGGCTTCAGGGAGAAGTTGACCAGGGCCTGGTGCGCCTAGAGTTTCAGCAAGACGCCGTGCACCTGGACACTCTGTTTGCCAGGGTTGCGGGTGGCACCCTCTCCGGGTCGGGCTTCCTGCGGTACGCCGCAGGCAAGGTCAAAGAGGCCAATGTGCAAGTCAGGCTCGATAATTTAAGAATAGCGCGAGCGAACGTGGGGGACGTGACCGTGAGCGCTGCCCGCTTAAGGTACACAAAGGAAAACGACTACTACCTGCTGGACGGTGATGTGGTGCTGGGCGAGTCTCGGCTTCGCTATCGATTCAGGCCCCAGTCTTTGGTGGCACTCGCACGGTCTACACCACGACCAAGGCCAGAGATGCCGGCCCTGCTGAGGCAGACGCGCCTGAATGTGCGGCTACGCGAGAGTGAAAAGCTTTGGATTGACAACAACCTGGCTCGTCTGCGGCTCCACTCCGAGTTGAGCCTCCAGGGCAACCCAACGCAACCCAACTTAGCCGGGCGACTGCAGGCGCGCGAGGGATACATCCTCTACCTTGACCGAAAGTTCGAAGTTAAGAAAGGGGTACTGGACTTTGTCGATCCAGTTCATAATAACCCCCTCGTCGATCTCGAGGCTCAGGCATTGCTGAAAAGCCATCAGACGCTTGAGAACAGAGACTACACGATCACCCTCTCCATCAAGGGTCCCTTGGACCAGGCCGTCGTCGATCTATCCTCTGACCCCCCTTTGGATAGAGCTGACATACTTGCCCTGCTGACCCTGGGCGCCAGACGGCAGCAGCTGACGGCGAAGGGCCCAGACAGCGGCCTCAGCGACGTCTTGCAGCAACGAGTGGCAACCTTGTCCAGCCAACGCCTTTCCAGTTACGCGACCAGCAAGGTGAGCACTCTCTTTCGCTTGCAGGAGATGACCATCGAGGGCAATCTCTTCAGGTTCGGACGCGAGTGGGGGCCGCAATTGGTCGCCTCCAAGAGGGTGACGAGCCGTATGAGCATAACGTACAGGACAACCGTGGGCCACCTCAATGACCAGAGCATCCGCCTGGACTACCGCCTTTCCAGACATCTTTCTGTTCAGAGCCAGACAGACCAGGGCGGCCGCTCAGCCATCGAATTGAAGTACGGTTTGAGGTTCAAATGAGGAAGCCCGTCGGATCACAACTCATTCTCCTGACTTGCCTCCTTTCAGCAGCGGCTATCTGCCTGGGAGGGACGAAGGACACCCAAAGGCTCAAGATTGGCTCGCTGCGGTTCGCAGGCACGCATGCCTTCAGCGCTACGCAACTGCGCCGCATAGTGGTTTCCCGCCCCACATCCTTTTTCAGACGTTCCTACTTCTTCCCAGAGGTTTTCCAAGAAGATGTGAAAACGGTTGAGCTCTTCTACCGTCAGCGTGGCTATCTCCAGGCACAGGTAACGGGACACCTCGCACGTGTGGACTCTGCCCGACGCATGGTCGACCTCGAAATCCACGTGCAGGAGGGCGAACTAACTCGCGTGGAAGGAGTGAGCGTCTTCGAAAACCGGGTATTCAGCGACGAAGTGCTGCTTGGCAGAATCGATATCCGGGCAGGGGAGCCGTTCCAGGCCAACAAGGTGGAGGCTGCAACGCTCTCGTTGCTGACCTTCTACGCCAATAATGGTTACCTGGACGCAGAAGTCACTCCAGAGGTGCGTCTCGACGACGAGAGCCATCGTGCGCTGATCGATTTCCGCGTGCGGGCAAAGGCGAGATGCACCATCGACCAGGTCCGTCTTGTGGGTTTAGAGAAAACTCAGCCCAAGGTAGTGCTCAGGGAATTGGACTTCAAGACTGGCAATGTAGTGGAGTACGCGCGCCTGCTCTCGTCGCAGCGCAAGCTGTACCTCACAGGTCTATTCCGAGGAGTGTTCGTTCGCCCGCAACCCGCCACCAGTGGCGACTCAACAAGGCGTGACATCCTAGTCGACCTCAAGGAGAATGAATCGGGGGAATTCACCGTGGCCTTCGGCTACGAATCGGTGGAGAGGTGGCGGGGCCGGGTGGAAATAGCCAACACTAACTGGAGGGGCACGGCGCGCAAATTTGCTCTGGCCACGCACGCGAGCTTCGTCAATCGCGGCCTGGAGCTGTCGTTCACCGAACCATGGACCTTTGGCACACGGTTGCGCACAGACATAAACATCCTCGCCGAGCAGCTCCAGGAACCAGGTTTCGATATCCGCCGGGTTGCCAATACGGTCAGATTGGGGCGCCCTTACGCTGCCCGGTCTTCGGTAGTCTTGACCTTCAAGAACGAAGTGGCCGAACTATCCCATATCCGGGTCACGGTGACCCCAGAGAGAAAGCGAACGGTCATCCGGGGCTTGAAGCTCACGGCAGTGCACGATACCCGGGACAACATGTTCAATCCCACCTCCGGTGTCCTTCTTGAATGGAGCAATGAGTTTGCCGGGCTCGTTCTGCGGGGGACGGATAGCTTCGTGCGTTCATCATTTCGCGCGAAGTTGTTCCGCCCGGTGGGTGCTTCGACAGTTATTGCCACCGCCGCAGAGCTTGGCTGGATAGACACACCGGGTGGCCTGCCCAAGATACCACTGCACGAGCGCTTCTACACCGGAGGTCCGAACTCCCTTCGCGGCCTTGCGTACCGGAAGGCAGGCCCCTTAGATGCAAGAGGATTACCGTTGGGTGGCAGGTTGAAGGTCGTCATCAACGCCCTAGAACTGCGTCAGGCGGTCTACAAGATGGTAGGGGGAGTCGTGTTCGCCGAGGCCGGAAACGTGTGGTCCGCCCCCCAACAGTTCAAGCTCTCCGAGTTGCGCCCTACGGTAGGGGTAGGCTTGCGGCTAAACACCCCAATCGGCCTGGCGCGACTCGACTATGGGGCCAACGTAGACCGCCGTGGGGGAGAGCGGAAAGGGATGCTCTATTTCAGCATGGGACATGCCTTTTGATGCTCCAGTGGCGGCTCCTCTTCTTTCCCACCTATTCCCGAGATCGGCTGGCCATGGCGGTAGGCTGGGGCACCACGGGCGCTCGCGCGGTCCCATCTGCGCCGCCAGGCAGGTGCTGGCCGTGGCCGTTCAAGGACGGCGACCAGAGATGCGACTTCGACCCCAATCTGCCAGTGGGCTTGCTGGCCGTCTACGAGCCTGCCGGCAACGGCGTGACCGACATCCTGGTGGTGGGCGAGCGAGCAACCGCCGCTGGCGTGATGATGGGCCTTTCGGCCTTCGCAGCCCCCACCGAGAGGGAGCGTCACTCTGCCGCTCCAAGGACGGTCAGCCCATACAGGTTTGGCTCGCGGGGCTCCCTGAACGCTCGCCTGCCGGTGCTTGATCTCTCAGGCCCAGTCTGTCTTCTTTGAGGAACGAGAAAAAGCTTCAGCCCATTATTACGGCAAGCCCTTGACACCCTTCCTGCGGGATGAGGAAGCTTTGCATCCCACGGCCCTGCCGGGCAACTGGGTCGTCAGGGCCACAGCTCCCCCTGCGGCGGCCTCACAGGTTATCTCCGCTCACCGGACTCTTTGGAGCCTTTCCCACGCGCTTTCCAAGGTCGGATCCAGCTCGATAGCCTTTCGCAGATATCCTCGGGCACGGCGCAGGTGAAGCTCTGCCAAGCCCTCACGAAGGGCGGCCTCTCCCGGGTACTCGGCGATCGCTATCTCGAGGAATGTCAACGCCTCCGCCAATTTGCCCGCTTCTGCCAACCGCGCTGCCATTCCGTTCAGTGCGGAAGGCGTCACCACGTCTCCCTCTCTGTCCCTGTCCTCCGCGTGACGCAGGCTCTCCTGAGCCTTCGCAGCTTCCGCCGAACAAAGCTCCGCCAAACATTTCAGCAGCCACGGCCGCGCTACCCCAGGGTAGAGCTCTACGGCTAGTTGCGCTGCACGGGTGGCCTCGCCCGCCTGTCCTCGAAGGGCGTGGTACTCCACAACCCTGCCGAGTTCAACGGTAAAGTCAGGGTAGACTCTTGCTCCCGAAAAGTACTTTCGGAGATTGCCTTCAAGGCCCTTCAAGTCGACAAATGGGGCAATAACCAACTGTCTCACCACAGGAGTCCAAGTCCTTGCCCACTCCTCTGCCCAGGCGCGCACGAGCTGCACCAGCTCAGGCGGCAAGTTGGATGAGCCAGGCCGACTCCCACATGCCCGCGCATAGTCAGCGAAGAACGGCAGTGGCCCCTCTCTGTGGTATCGCGACAAGACCTTGCTTCCGTAGCGCGTTGCCAGCACTTGTCCCATGTGCGATCCGACGACGACAAAGGGTTCCCCCGCAACAGGGTGCCGTCCCTCCTGGAGTTTACGCCTGGTCCCCTGGTAGTTTCGGCGCAAAGAATCCAGGCAGACCCAGCGACGTATATAGTCAAACGCCTGCACCAGGGAGACAGAGTCGGCGGTCACGGGACGTCCGTACCGTTCAAAGTAGGCTAAGCCGTAGTCAAAGATCTCCTCCAAAGCCTTGTACACAGCCCTGTCCGCGGGCGAGGCCAGGTAGGCGCGGGCACGCCGCTCGTCGAAAAGAAGTTGGATCAGTCGGTCCGCATAGGCAAAAGGGTCACCGCCCTCAAAGTTGTAGGCAAGCGCCAAGGCGAAGTTCAACCGCGGCAGAAGGAGCAGGAGCGTGCGCGTCTCTGGTTGCCCACCGGTATGGTATACGCAGAAGTGCCCGTTGAATGGCCGCACCACCCATCCCATGCCATAGTCCGTATAGTGTCCCCCGCGCGTCACCATGGAGGTGTACATCGCTTCGATGCTCTCCGGACTGAGCACTTTTCCGCTTTCAAGGCCACGGGCGTACTCGAGGAGGTCCAGGACGGTGGAGCGTGTGCCACCGGCGGCAAAACGACTGCTGACGTCCACAAATTCTGAGTTACGAAGCTGACCCTCGACGAGCCGATAACCCCGAGCACGGTTGGGGATCACCTCCTCCGGATCGTCCATGCGAGTATTTACCATTCCCAGTGGGTGCCAGAGATGAGTGCGGAGGTGGTCACCATACCTTTGCTTCGCTGCCCCCTCGATAACTCCGCCAAGGAGGTTATACCCGTAGCTGCTGTAGTGGTACCTTGTGCCCGGTTCCGCCACCAGGTCAAACTCCGCAAAAATGGCAATGGCGTCGCGAGTGTCCTTATGCTCCTTGATCCTTCCTTCCACCTCGTAGTTTCTATAGTGACTGATGCCACCCAGGTGGCCCAAGAGCTGGCGCACGGTAATCGGCCATGGCTTGCGCGGAAAGTAGGGGACATAGCGTTGAACCTCAGCGTCCAAGTCGACCAGCCCCCTTTCCGCAAGTTGCAGAATGGCCACCGCGGTCATGGACTTGGTGACGGAGGCCAGACGATAAGAGGTATGGGGCGTCGCAGGTGTGCCGTTCTCCACATCGGCGTAACCAAAGCCCTCCGCCCATTTGAAGTCGTCCTTGCAGAACCCTACCGAGAGGCCCGGGATGCCGTCCATCGCCATCTGCTGTCGGACAAACTCACGGTAGGCTCGCAGAGCCAACTCATACTGCCCCTGGTCCTTTGCGTTGACTGTTCCAGCAACAGCAAGCACCACAAGCAGCATAGACCATGCTCGGCGCATCTCTCTTCCCTCTTGCAGCTCGATAATAACTGATAGCCCCAGGAGCCTCCGCCTACGAGTCCGCACGAGGCAACACTGAGGCAAAGAAGGCACTCATGTCCACGTTGCCGCCCGAGAGGATGATGCCAACCCTCTTGCCCGCCATCTTGGCCCTCGCTGAGAGGGCCGCGGCCAAACCAACTGCCCCAGACGGTTCCACCACCAGCTTCATCCTCTCGAAGAGCAGGTGCATGGCCTGCACAATCTCCTCCTCCCTCACCAACACGATGTCGTCTACCAGCTCGCTGATGATGGGAAAGGTCTTATCCCCCAGGTTCGCACGCAGGCCGTCGGCGATGGTCACGGGGTGCTCGTTGGTGACGATGCGCCCTTCACGCAGCGAGCGGTAGGCATCGTCGGCATTGCGCGGCTCGCACCCCAGGACTCGCACCTGCCGCCGCAAGCCTTTCGCCGCGATGGCCGTGCCGCTCAACAGCCCACCGCCGCTCACGGGCGCAAGCACCATGTCCAGATGTTCCACCTGCTCGAGGAGCTCCAGCGCCGCCGTGCCCTGGCCCGCGATGATCCTGTGGTCGTTGTAGGGATGAACGAGCGTGGCACCCGTTTCTGCAACGATGCGCGCTGCAGCCTCCTCCCGCGCCTTCATGCTGGGCGAGCAAAAGGTAATGCGGCCGCCATAGGCCCTGACTGCCGCCACCTTGACTGCGGGCGCATTCTCCGGCATGACGATGTGCGCGGCGATCCCTCTGAGGTGAGCGGCCAATGCCAGCGCTGCCGCGTGGTTTCCGGAGGAATGAGTCACCACGCCAGGAGCAGCCTCCTCTGCGCCCAGGGAAAGGACCGCGTTGGTGGCGCCGCGAATCTTGAAGGAGCCGCTGCGCTGCAGGTTTTCGCACTTGAAGAACAGCTCGGCGCCGACCAGCGTGTCCAGGCTGCGGCTCCTGAAGACCGGCGTACGATGGATGTGAGGCGCTATCCGCGCGTGCGCCTCTCGGATATCTGCAAGGGAAGGTCGTTGGTTCACCGTGTCACTCCGCACTTGCACCTCCGGGGCCTCACCACGCGTAAGCCTCGGGCGCCGGGCCACCGGGACCTGGCCAGATCTCGTCTAACTGGGCGAGATCTTCGGCAGAAAGTTCAATCTCCAAGGCGCGCATGGCAGAGACCAGCTGGTCCAGGGTTCTCGGGCCGATAATGGGCGAGGTCACCGCTGGGTTGTGCAGCAACCAAGCCAAGGCCACTGCTGCAGGCGGCTCCCCGCGCTGCCGGCAGAAAGCCTCGTAGCGCTCCACCTGCCCCCTGTGCTTTTCCAACACCCTCTTGATGTCCTCCTTGGCGCGGCGCCCCTCTGCCGATTCGTGGAGGATGCCGCCTAACAGTCCCCCTGCCAGCGGACTCCATGGGAGGAGGCCAACGCCTAAGGCGCGACACATCGGAATCAACTCCAACTCGATGGCGCGGACCGCGAGGTTGTACTTGCTCTGCTCAGAGACGATGCCAAACAGGTGGCGCTGCGCTGCCACGGCGTTGGCGTAGACGATGTGCCAAGCGGCAAAGTTGCTGCTCCCCACGTACAGCACCTTCCCCGCCTGAATGAGCTGGTCCATGGCCTGCCAGATCTCCTCCCATGGCGTCTGTGGGTCGACGTGGTGCATCTGGTACAGGTCGATGCGGTCGGTACGCAGCCGCCGCAGGCTATCCTCACAGGCGCGGCAGATGTGGTAGGCCGAGAGGCGACCATCATTCGGGCCTTCTCCCATCTTGCCAAAGACCTTGGTGGCCAGCACAATCTGGTTGCGGCGGCCAGGGCGCTGTGCGAACCAGGAGCCAATCATTTGCTCGGTCACGCCCTCGCCCAGCTTCCATCCGTACACGTTGGCTGTGTCGAAGAAGTTTATCCCCAGCTCGAAAGCCTTGTCCATGATGGCCAAGCTCTCGCGCTCGTCGGCGTATGGTCCAAAGTTCATGGTGCCAAGGCATATCCTGCTCACCTTCAGCCCGGTGCGGCCAAGCTTGACGTACTCCATGACTTCCCTCCTGTTATTCCGCTCACTAATTTCGGCATAGATTAGGAAATTCGTCGGTAAAAGTCAAGAACAAAACGCTTGCAACTCTGGGGCAAAATGCATAGTTTGCTTTGCGACAGCAGTGCCGAGCCCTAGCGACCCAGGAGAACGACGCCATGAATGCTCCGCCCCGTCCCAGGCGATTGACCCACAGGTCCCCTCGACATTTTCGGACACACCTACGCGTCACGCTTGCTACGGCGCTGCTCGCGCTCTCCATTGGGTGCGGCCATCAGCACGGCCCACGCCATGTCCCACTGGTGCAGGCGGACCGCGCGGCGCATTGGCACGAGGGCATTGACTGGCGAGATGACGTGATCTACTTCGTCCTCATCGACCGCTTTTGCGACGGGGACACGAGCAATAATCGCGGCCGCGTCCCAGCCAGCCACCGCCTGTGGGATGGCGACTCGGCGCATCTCGGCTGGTTAAAGACCTACCAAGGAGGCGACTTGCAAGGGGTAATCAACAAGCTGGATTATCTCCAGGAGTTGGGGGTGACAGCCATTTGGCTGTCGCCTGTGTACGACAACAGCGACTCGTCGTTCATGGGCTGGTGGCCTTACCACGGCTATCAACCCGTCGACTTTTTTTCCGTGGAGGAGCATTTCGGGACAGTCGATTTGTTGCGCGAGTTGGTCAGCGAGGCGCACCGGAGGGGGATGAAAGTCATTTTGGACATTATCTGCAATCACGTCGCACCAGACCACCCCTGGGTGGCCAATCCAGACAACTGGCAGCGGCGTGGCTACAGGCACTGGTTCCATCCCCACAGCGGCGCGGACGCCTCCACCAGCATCAACAACTGGCAGGACCAGGTGCAATTGGAGACGCGCGAGTTGCACGGAATGCCTGACTTTGCTCAAGAGAATCCCCACGTGTACGATTTTCTCCTGGACATGTCCAAGTACTGGATCCAGCAGACCGACTGCGACGGCTTTCGCCTGGATGCGGTGAAGCACGCGCCAAAGGCCTTCTGGCGCAGATACTGCGCAGACCTCCATCGCTTTGCCGGGCCCGACTTCTTGCTCCTGGGCGAGGTGTTCGAAGGAAGCGTCGATT